>JAESSK010000060.1 GCA_016764155.1 Rhizobiaceae bacterium | reverse complement strand
GCGCATTCGACACCCCCGGCGACAGTGATAAATATCCCCGAACCAATGTGATTGGTCGCATAGAAGGCAAACGCCCCGGCCCGACGGTGCATTTCAATTCGCATATCGATGTGGTGGAAGCTGGCAATGGCTGGAGCGTTGATCCTTTCGCCGCCATCGTGCGTGACGGGCGCATCATCGGCCGCGGTACCTGCGATATGAAAGGTGGGATGGCTGCTTCTATGATTGCGGTTGAAGCCTATATCGCCGCCAATCCAGATTTTTGCGGTGCCATTGAAATTTCGGGCACAGTGGACGAAGAATCCGGCGGCTTTGGCGGCGTTGCCTATCTCGCCTCCAAGGGGTATTTTTCCAAACCCCGGGTCGATCATGTGATCATTCCTGAGCCCTTGAACAAGGACCGCATATGTCTGGGCCATCGTGGGGTTTGGTGGGCGGAAATTGAAACCAAGGGCGAGATTGCCCATGGGTCCATGCCATTTTTAGGCGATTGCGCTGTGCGCCATATGGGGGCAGTGCTGAACACTTTTGAAAACGATCTCTTTCCAGAACTTGCCAATAAGCGCACCGATATGCCCGTGGTTCCTGAAGGTGCAAAACAATCCACGCTCAATATCAACGCCATTCACGGGGGCCAGAGCGAAGAATTTTCTGGTCTGGCCAGCCCCAATGTACCCGACAGTTGCCGGATGGTGATTGATCGCCGCTTTTTGATTGAAGAAGATATTAATGTGGTCAAATCGGAAGTGGTTTCAATTCTTGACCAATTGAAGAAAGATCGTCCAAAATTCGACTATCAAATTCGTGATTTGATGGAAGTTCTGCCCAATATGACAGAGCGTTCCGAGGCAACACCGAGCGCCATTGCGGATGCCATTCGTGAAGTCCTTCATAAGGAGCCTGAATTTGTAATTTCTCCAGGCACCTATGACCAAAAGCATGTGAGCAGGATCGGCCATTTGCATGATTGCATCGCTTATGGTCCGGGCATTCTAGATCAGGCACACCGCCCGGATGAGTATGTTATCATTGAGGATATGGTGCAAAGCGCCAAAGTTATGGCGTTGGCATTGCATACATTGTTGAGCGGAGATTAGCCCGAGCATAGACTCGCTTTTAACGACGCTAGACTATAAGTTAACATCATTCAGATTTTCATGGAGAATAGAGAATGAGAAGTCACACCAAGTTTCTTGCTGCCGCTGTTTGTGCGAGCGCGATGATGTTAGCCAGCCCGAGCTTTGCGGCGAAGGATACGATCATTATTGGCATGGCGCTTGAACCCACTCATCTGGATCCGACGGCGGGTGCTGCAGCGGCCATTGATGAAGTTCTTTACGCCAACGTTTTTGAAGGCCTGACACGGATCAATCGCAATGGCGAAGTGAAGCCTGCTTTGGCTGAAAGCTGGAGCGTTTCTGACGATGGAAAGACCTACAATTTTAAATTGCGCACCGGCGTTAAATATCATGATGGTACGGATTTCAATGCGGATGACGTGAAATTTGCGATCGATAGAGCACGCGATAAAGATTCCACCAATGCCCAAAAGGGCCTGTTCAAGGCGATTGAAAGCGTTGATGTGGTGGATGCGGCGACAGTGAAAATCACCCTCTCCACGCCTGCAGGAAATTTCCTCTTTAACATGGGTTGGGGCGATGCGGTGATCGTTGCTCCTGAAAGTGCTGAAGGCAATAAGGCCAATCCTGTCGGCACTGGCCCCTATAAATTTGCGAAATGGAACAAGGGTAGTTCCATTGAACTGGTGAAAAATGATGGTTATTGGGGCAACCCAGTCGCCATCAACAAAGCAATTTTCCGTATTATTCCAGATGCTGCCGCTGCGGTGACTTCATTGCTGGCAGGTGACGTGGATGCGTTTCCGAACTTTCCTTCTCCTGAAGCCATACCGCAATTTCAGGCAGACCCGCGCTTTACGGTAATTCTTGGTTCCACCGAGGGTGAAACCGTTCTTTCCACCAACAATAAGAAACCGCCATTTGATAACGTAAAAGTTCGCCAAGCGATCGCCCATGCGATTGATCGCAAGGCCATCATCGATGGTGCAATGTTTGGCATGGGGACACCAATTGGTTCGCATTTTGCACCCCACCATCCAGCCTATGTGGATTTGGTCAACGCCTATCCTTATGATGTGGCAAAGGCCAAAAGCCTGCTTGCCGAAGCTGGCTTCCCCGATGGTTTCAAAGCAACGATCAAACTTCCACCGCCAACTTACGCACGACGCGGCGGCGAGATCATTGCAGCTTCCTTGCGTGAAATCGGCATTGATCTGGAGATCATTCCGGTTGAGTGGGCCCAGTGGATCGATCAGGTTTTTAAGAAAAAAGACTATGATCTATCCATCGTCTCCCACACGGAGCCGCAGGATATCGGCATTTACGCCGATCCAAAATATTATTTCCAGTATGACAATGCAGAGTTTCAGGCGATCATCAAAAAGCTCAATGAAACCGTCGATACGAAAGCGCGCTACGCTTTAATGCGGGACGCACAAAAGATGCTTTCTAAGGATGCAGTCAATGGCTTCTTGTTCCAGCTCGCAAAAGCCGGTGTTTGGAGCGCTGATCTTGAAGGGCTTTGGGAAAATTCTCCGGTGCAGGCGAATGATTTGACCGAGGTGCACTGGAAGAAATAACCTATTTGGGGTGTTGCACGACAACACCCTATTTAAGCGAGAATAGATGAGCCTGTTTCTCCTGCGCCGCGCTGTTTCTCTTTTGGTGACGCTGGCGCTTGCTTCCATGGTGATATTTGCCATGCTTGAAATTGTCCCGGGCGATCCGGCACAATTGATGCTTGGCCTCAATGCATCCGAGGAAGCAGTACAGGCCCTGCGCGTTGAGATGGGCCTCGACCAACCGATACTTACTCGATATTCAAGCTGGATCACTGGCATGTTTGGCGGCGATTTCGGTACTTCCTATACCTATAACGTACCGGTATCAGAGCTGATTGGTGAACGGCTGGTGGTATCCTTGCCTCTGGCATTGTTTGCCTTGCTTCTCTCAACTTTGGTGGCNATTCCTGTTGGGCTTTATGCAGCNCTTCANCGTGGNAAAANNGCNGACACNACNTCAATGGCAATTGCCCAGATCGGGATTGCCATGCCGAATTTCTGGTTCGCGCTGTTGCTGGTTTATGTTTTTGCGGTGATGCTCAAACTTGTTCCGGCTGGCGGGTTTCCCGGTTGGTCGGAAGGTCTTTGGCCGGCGTTTCAAGCCCTCCTCCTCCCGGCCATTGCGCTGGCCCTGCCGCAAGCCGCTATTTTGGCGCGGGTGACACGCTCAGCGTTGATTGAGGCCATGGGGGAAGACTATATCCGCACGGCGCGTGCCAAGGGTTTGACCCGTTCTCAGACCCTTTGGAACCATGCTCTTCGCAATGCCATGATCCCCGTAGTTACCATTATGGGACTGCAATTTGCATTTCTGTTGGCGGGAACCATCATCATTGAAAACGTTTTCTACCTGCCCGGCCTTGGAAGGCTGGTATTTCAAGCGATCACCCAGCGTGATTTGATTGTGGTTGAAAGCGTCGTGATCATTTTGGTCGCCAGCGTCATCGTTATCAATTTTCTGGTCGATATTACCTATGCATGGATTGACCCTCGCCTGCGGAGGCGCGAGCAATGAACAAAGATATCGAAGTCGAAAGCTGGCGACACATCCTGCAAAATGCGTTGACCAACCGTTCGTTCCTACTGGGCGCGATCATTAGCGGCGCAATCATTCTAATGGCGCTGCTGTCGCTGTTCTGGACGCCCTATGACGTGACCAAGCTGGTCATCGTCAACCGGCTCAAAATGCCATCGGCTGAATTCTGGTTTGGCACGGATCATTTTGGCCGCGATATCTTTTCAATGGTGATGGTGGGTGCTCGCAACTCGATTGCTGTGGCGCTGGTCGCGGTAGGAATTGGCGTTATCATCGGCGTTCCGCTCGGCACATGGGCCGCTGCCAAGCGCGGCTTTGTCGATGAAGCTCTGATGCGCTTCAATGATCTGGTGTTTGCGTTTCCGGCTTTACTATCGGCGGTGATTATCACTGCGATCTTTGGCCCCGGAGCGATTAATGCGATCATCGCGATTGGCATTTTCAATATTCCGGTATTTGCGCGACTGTCGCGTGGCGCAGCGCTTTCGATCTGGCCAAGGGAATATATTATGGCGGCACGGGTTGCGGGAAAATCCAGAACCCGTATCACGATTGAACATATCATTCCCAACATCGCCAATATTTTGATCGTGCAAATCACCATTCAATTTTCACTGGGCATTCTGGCAGAGGCTGGACTTTCCTATGTAGGGCTCGGCACCCAGCCGCCCTTGCCGAGCTGGGGGCGTATGCTTTTTGAAGCTCAAACAATGATGAGCTTTGCGCCTCATATGGCAATCTTTCCGGGGCTGGCGATTGTCATTACCGTGCTTGGCCTAAATCTGCTGGGCGATGGATTGCGCGATGCGCTTGATCCCCGATTGCGGAGGTCGCGCTAATGGCTCTGTTGCAGATCAAGGATTTATCACTGACCATTGGCGACGATGTCATTTTAAAGGGCATCGACCTGACGCTTGAACCGGGTGAGATACGCGGCATTGTGGGGGAATCTGGTTCCGGTAAATCCATGACAGCGTTTTCCATCATGCAATTGCTACCCAATGGTTCAGATACCAGCGGCAGTGTCATGTTTGATGGCAAGGAATTGACCCAAGCCTCGGAAAAGCAAATGTGTGGTTTGCGCGGCGACGATTTGGCGATGATCTTTCAGGAACCGATGACCGCGCTGAATCCCCTTAAAACCATTGGCGATCAAGTGGCCGAGGGCATTCGGCTACATGGCAATGTTAATGCCAGACAGGCCCGGGAACAAGCGGCAGAAATTTTGGAGCATGTGGGGCTACTCGCTGCAGAATTCCCGCTCAATCGTTATCCCGATCAATTATCGGGTGGCCAACGCCAGCGTGTGTTGATTGCCATTGCCTGCGCCATGCGGCCCAAACTGTTGATAGCGGACGAACCCACCACCGCCCTTGATGTGACAGTGCAGGCTAAAATTCTGAAGCTGCTGAAGTCTTTGGTCGATGAATATCAAATGGGCCTGCTGCTCATCAGCCATGATCTGGGCGTCGTGGCCGAGGTGGCTGATAGCATCACCATTCTCAAACAAGGCAAGGTTGTTGAACAGGGTCCGACGCTGGATGTATTGCGCCAGCAAAAGCACGCCTATACCAGACAGCTTGCTGAAGCCTCTTCGCATCAACCGGTGCGTCTAACGAAACCTGTTCTTAGTGCAGATGCTGGAGATACCACTCCCTTGCTGGAAGTTCGTGATCTCATCGTCACTTATCCACGCACGCGCAAACATTTGTTTGATCGTCCGGATCCTCTCGAGGCAATCGATGATTTAAGTTTCAAAATATATCCCGGCCAGACCACTGCACTGATCGGGGAATCCGGTTGTGGGAAATCCACTTTGGCTCGAACAATTCTCGGTCTGCAACAACCAGCCTCCGGGGAAATATTCTTTTCCGGAGACAAAATCATTCCTGGCACGCCGCAAGCCATGCAACAGGCACGCCAAGATATGCAGATTGTGTTTCAAGATCCCTATGGTTCGTTCAACCCGCGCCATAAGGTTGCCCGTCTTGTGGGCGAGCCGCTGCACCTTCGACCGGAACTCGGCAAAGAACAACGCATGGATATGGTTGAACAGGCCTTGCGCTCGGTTGGGCTTGGCAGCGGTGATCTGGATAAATTTGCCCATGAATTTTCCGGCGGCCAGCGCCAGCGTATTGCCATTGCACGGGCACTGGTTACCCAGCCCAAGCTGATCATTGCCGATGAACCGGTTTCGGCACTGGATGTTTCCATCCGTGCGCAAATCCTTGATCTGCTTTCAAACCTGCGCGATGCCTATTCGATCGCCTATCTTTTCATCAGTCACGATCTAAGTGTGGTACGCGCGTTTTGCGATGAGGTGATGATTATGCAGTCTGGAAAAATACTGGAACAAGGACCTGTGGATCAAGTATTTGATAGCCCAGAATATGATTTCACCCGAGAATTACTGGATGCAGCACCCCGTCTGGACAAATATATCTAGCATTAGATATGAAAAAGGCGGCCTACAAACGCAACAACACGCACATATAGACCGCCTGAACTCAAAGCGCTTAATACAAATAAGCTGCCCGGTACGCATTACCTGATCCGGGGATGAGACTACTCATGAACTTGTCTCAACCCCATATATAATCAAATATCGTAAACAGGCGGTTATGAGAGTCTTACCGGATGATTAATTTGGTGTTTTTCTCAAACTTTATTCAGCAGCTTCCTGCCGGGCAATTGGGGATACTTTTGCAGCACAATATTTGAATTCCGGTATCTTGCCAAACGGGTCCAATTGCGGATTTGTCAGGCGGTTTGCCGGAGCTTCGTTGAAGCAGAACGGCACGAAAACCATATTGTCAGCAACTTCACGGTCGGCACGTAGTACCGCATCAATGGTTCCGCGGCGTGTTGCAACAGAAATTGTATCGCCGGCTTTAAGGCCCAAACGACTAATTTCATATGGGTTCATTGCAGCAATGCCCTCCGGCTCTAACTCGTCCAGAACCTGAGAACGTCTGGTCATCGAACCGGTGTGCCAATGTTCAAGCAAACGACCGGTGGTGAGCACCATTGGGTATTCATCATCGGGCACTTCATCCGGTGGCAAGAGATCAGCTGGAACAATCCTGCCGCGACCATCGTCGGTCGGGAAACCTTCGGTGAAGATAACTTCATTCCCGAACCCGCCCGGGTTGGAAACCGGATAAGTGATCACATCTTCCTCGATTAACCTGTCCCATGTGATGTAATTGAGTGAATCCATCACTGCTGCCATCTCGGTATAAACCTCTGACACGTGATCATATTGCCAATTCAAACCAACACGGTTTGCCAACGACACGATCAATTCCCAGTCTTGCCGTGCATCACCGGGCAAATCGAGAGCTGGACGGCCAATTTGAACCTGACGGTTGGTATTGGTATATGTGCCCAGTTTCTCCGCGTGCGCTGATGCAGGTAGAATAACATCGGCATGCCATGCAGTTTCGGTGAAGAAAATATCCTGCACCACCAGATGATCAAGTTTTGCCAAAGCCTTGCGAGCATGGGTTTGATCGGGATCAGACATGGCTGGGTTTTCACCCATCACATACATGCCTGAAATACCACCTGCGAGAATATCGTCGATGATTTCCACTACGGTCAGGCCGCGTTTTGGTTCAAGCGACTGGCCCCAGAAATCTTCCATCTCGCTGCGGATATCGACATTTTCCACCGAACGATAATCCGGGTAGAACATCGGGATCAGGCCCGCATCAGATGCGCCCTGCACGTTGTTTTGGCCACGCAATGGATGAAGCCCTGTTCCCGGGCGGCCAATCTGGCCAGTGATCAAAGCCATCGCAATCAGGCAACGGGCATTATCGGTACCATGGGTATGCTGGGAAATACCCATGCCCCAAAAGATGATGGAGCGTTCGGATGTTGCGTAGGTTCGTGCCACATCGCGCAATAAGTCAGCCTCCACGCCGCATATTTCACTCATGGCTTCGGGTGAGAAATCTTTCACCTTTTCTTTCAGCGCTTCAAAGCCTGAAACATTGGCCTGAATATATTGTTCATCGTAGAGCTTTTCTTCGATGATCACATGCAACATGGCGTTCAGCATGGCCACATCGGTTCCCGGCGTAAACCGGACGGAATGGGTTGCATGGCGCATCATATCCTGCCCACGCGGATCTATGATGATCAGTTTCTTGCCGAGTTTGGCTGCCTGCTTGAAATAAGTCGCAGCAACAGGATGGTTGGTCGTAGGACGGCAACCAATAGCAATAATGCAATCAGACTTCATGGCGTCAGTGAATGGTGCGGAAACCGCTGCCGATCCAACACCTTGCAACAAAGCTGCAACTGAAGATGCATGGCAAAGACGGGTACAATGATCGACGTTATTGGTATTAAAACCCTGTCTGATCAGTTTTTGGAAGAGATAGGCTTCTTCATTGGAACCTTTAGCAGAACCAAAACCAGCAATGGCGTTACCGCCCCTGTCATCGTGAATTTTCTTCAGACCACCTGCGGCAAAGTCGAGTGCTTCTTCCCATGTGGCCTCACGGAAAACATCGGATATTTTCATGAAGCGCATGTCTGTTTCGCCAGATTTTGGCGCATCATCGCGGCGGATCAAAGGCTTGGTCAGACGGTCTTCTGACATGGCATAGTCATAGCCAAAGCGACCTTTGACGCATAAACGGTTTTCGTTTGCCGGGCCATTGCGGCCATCAATGCGAACAATCTTATTATCTTTGACCGCTACGGTTGTCTGACAACCAACGCCGCAAAACGGGCATACGCTGTCGACTTCTTTATCGAATTCTTCGATCACACGGGTCTTACCGGCTTCATCCATCAATGTTTTTTCAAACAATGCACCGGTTGGGCAAGCCTGCACGCATTCGCCGCAGGATACACATGTGGAAAGCCCCATCGGGTCGTGCAAATCGAAAGTAGGTGCAGTATTAGAACCCCTGCCCCCCATGCCGATCACATCATTGACCTGCACTTCGCGACAAGCACGCACACAAGCGCCGCATGAGATGCAGGCGTCGAGATTAACGGCAATGGCTGGATTGGTGATATCGAAACCACGGTCCACATGACCATCGTCAAATTTTGAACCAAAGCGTTTTTCGTCGGATACGCCCATATCGCGTGCCCAGACCCAAAAATCGGATTGGGCGTCGGGGCCTTCTTCGGGCGGTTTCATGTCGCTTGCCAGCATCTCGAAAACCATTTTGCGTGATTTATCGGCGCGCTCGGATTGAGAACTCACCACCATGCCTTCGGTTGGTGTGCGGATGCAGGAGGCAGCAAGCACGCGTTCGCCTTCGATTTCCACCATGCAGGCGCGGCAATTGCCGTCAGCGCGGTAGCCCGGTTTATCGAGATGGCAGAGATGGGGAATTCTTGTGCCTTTGCGCTTGGCAATTTCCCAGATTGTTTCATCGCCATTTGCTGTGACTTCAACACCGTCCAGCATAAATTTGATTGGATCACTCATTTAATTTCCACCTCTACGAACGAAACTTCGAATTCTTTATCAATCTGCTTATTTTTATGGGCTTGGGTCATTTGGCCAAATCCTCACGGAAATGCACCAGCAAATGATTGACCGGATTGGGCGCTGCCTGTCCAAGACCGCAAATGGATGAGTCACGCATGACCGCTTCGAGGTCACGGATGGCTTCTTCATCCAGTGGCTCATCAGACTCTAGCATGGACACCATTTTTTCCGTGCCACCGCGACATGGTGTGCACTGGCCGCAACTTTCATGTTTGAAGAATTGCAGCGTGTTTAGAACAGCGTCTTTGACATTATCCTGATCAGAAAGAATGACGACAGCATGGGAACCAACGAAGGAACCCAGTTCAGCAAGCTTGCCGCCAAAATCGAGCGGGATGTCATCCATACTGGCAGGTAGTACCCCACCGGATGCACCGCCGGGATAATATGCCTTGAATGTGTGGCCATCGGCCATGCCGTCGCAATAATCATCGATCAATTGGCGAATGGTGATACCGGCTGGCGCCAGTTTGACGCCGGGATTTTTAACCCGCCCTGATACAGACCAAGACCGTGCGCCGGGATGGCCTTCAATGCCCTTATCGGCGAACCATTTGGGGCCATGTCTGATGATATCGGGCAACCACCAAAGTGTTTCCACATTGTGATTGAGGGTTGGTTGGCCAAACAAGCCTCTTTCAGCGATGAATGGCGGACGATGACGGGGAATGCCGCGTTTGCCTTCAATTGATTCGAGCATCGCGCTTTCTTCACCGCAGATATAAGCGCCAGCGCCACGTCTCAGTTCAATGAAACCGGGCTCTGTAATGCCGGCTTCTTCCAAGGCTGCAATTTCGCGCCGCAGGATTTCAAGTACGGCTGGATATTCATCGCGCATATATAAGTAGATACGTTCGGCTTCGACCATATGAGCGCCAATCAATGCGCCTTCAAACATACGGTGCGGATCGCGTTCCAGATAATAGCGATCTTTGAATGTACCCGGTTCGCCCTCATCACCGTTGATGCTCATCAAACGTGGGCCCTGATAACCGCGAACAAATTTCCATTTCATGTGAACAGGAAAACCTGCTCCGCCGAGACCGCGAAGACCAGCGTCAGAAAGGGTTTCGAGCATGGTGTCAAAATCGATGGCACCGGATCGCACTTTTTCGAGCGCTTCGTAACCGCCTTCGGCCTTATAGGCTTCCAGTTTTTTATAATCCGGGATGACCGCAGGGATTTGTTTGTTGTTGGTTTTCCCTTCAGCCAGCGCCAACAGGCTTTCAACCGTGGCATTACCCAATTCATGGTCTCCGATGCGAGCAGCGGGAGCCACATCGCAACCGCCCATGCAAGGCGCGCGCATGATACGAATTTCATCGGGGTTCACACCGGATTCAAGATCACCGATCAGTTTTTCAGCGCCTGCCATCATGCAGGAAAGCGAATCACACACCCTGATTGTCACGGGTGCCGGTTTTTCTTCGCCCTCTTTGACGATGTCAAAATGGTCGTAGAATGACGCGACTTCATAGATTTCGGCCTGAGACAGGCGCATGATTTCTGCCAGCGCCCGCATATGTTTAGCTTCCAGGCATCCAAAATGGTCTTGAATTTTATGGAGATGCTCAATCAGCAGGTCGCGCCGCATTGGCGCATCCTTCAATAGATCAGTAACTTCAGCAACGGCTGTGTCATCCAATTGCCGCCCTTTTGGCAAGTGAGTTTTACGGCGGCGGTTTTTTTGAAGAGTATCATTCATGCAGACGGGACCCGATTTGTTCACAGCCAATTTCAAAACATAAATTAGCGTAGTCAAAATTTGATTTTGGAAATTGCGGGTGAAGACTGCTTGCGACTTAGCTTAGTGCGCAGGCGGTGATGCATTTGCCCACCAATCTCCCAGTCGGGAACCCTGTCCGACATAACTTTTTTAAACACAGTTTTGTGTTGATTCAAGTCTCAATCAGAAAACAGAGTAAATTTGTCCCTTAAATCGTAGCCAATTCGGAGAAATTAGCGAGAAACCTGCTCTTTTTTTCTTTAATGAAATGAGAAAACCTGCTAATATAAAGAAATCTTTATATTATTATATCCCATATCTCTCTAAGCGGACAACCCAACAATGAACGACAAATTAGCAAACCTTCTAGCGAAAAAAGGCGCATTGCTTGCCGATGGCGCAACCGGTACCAGCCTGTTCGAGATGCGCCTGGAAGCTGGCGAAGCGCCGGAATTGTGGAATATCAACCAGCCAGAGAAGATCGAACTGCTACATCAGGGCTTTGTTGATGCAGGTTCAGACATCATTCTCACCAATTCCTTTGGTGGCACAGCTTTTTGGCGATGGCCAACCGGTGTGGGTTCACTTCAGAGATCAACACATTGCCGCCAGCGTCGCGCGCAACCATGGCCACCAGAACGCCAATTGGGCCGCCGCCGATCACCACAACGTTTTCGCCAGATTGCAGCCCGGACATCCGCACATCGTGACAGGCAACCGCAACAGGTTCGATCAGCGCCGCATGATCCAGACGCAGATCATCTGGCAATATGTGCAAAGTGTGCGACGGGATTGTCCAGAATTCCTGCATGGCGCCATCTGTATCAAGGCCCAGGAACTTTAGCTTATGACAAATGTGCTGATGCCCCGCCTCACAGGCCGGGCAATCGCCGCAATGATCCAGCGGCCGCACCACAACTTTTTGGCCAAGGCTGACGTTGGTCACACCCTCACCAATCGCCTCAACCGCTGCTAATCGCCTCAGCCCCATGGCTCAAAGTTTCAGCCAATTTCTCTTGATTTGATTCAAGGTTGCTACTGATT
>JAESSK010000059.1 GCA_016764155.1 Rhizobiaceae bacterium | reverse complement strand
GTCTGCTTAAGGGAATTCAAGCACCGCGTTCGCAACTGCGGCGAACTTCTACTTTCCCCCCATGGTTGACGTTCAACAAATATTCGGGGGGACCATTTTTGTGGGTTTTGCAGCCTTTGCAACCAAACCCAGGACGGCAGCAAAAGGTTGAAAATTGGTATGCAACCTTCGTCCACCGCCCTCAGGAGCGAGCGCGAACGGAGTAGTATTCATAGGTCGTAGCAATTTCCGCCATTGCAATGTTGCGCTCCCGCACGCACAGCACGTTTGCTTTTAAAAAGTCAGTTTTTTCTACCGTGCAACAGTTTGCTAATTATGCCGACTGATCAGTTTCACCTTTGCGATGTGTCAAGGGGGAAACAAAAATAAATTTGTTCCCGTCCCTTTCTCTTTGTTTCCTGTCACGGCTGTTTCAGCTCGAAGAACTCGGAAAGGAACAGAGAATGATCGATAGAATCTTACGCCGTCGCGAAGTGGAGGCCTGCACAGGCTTAAGCCGCGCAACCATTTATGAAGGCATCGCCAATGGCGAGTTTCCTCGGCCTGTAAAAATAGGCCGCCGCGCCGTCGGTTGGCCAGAATCGGTGGTTGCTGACTGGCTCGCCAATCGTCCGCTCACAGCCTCATCCCAGACAGATGAAGTATCGAATGGGTGGGGTTAATCAACATGCCAATTTCAAACCACAGCAAGTTGAATCTTCAACGCATTCGACCAACCAAGATATATTCATTGCAGGAGATTGCAGAAACTCTTGATCGGAAAATTGGCACCGTAAGATACTGGGTCTATCTGGGAATGCCTGTAACTGTCCAACAAAGGCCTAAACTGGTGCTAGGCGCAGATATCAAGAAGTGGCATCAAGATCGTCAAAAGGCCAAAAAGCGGAGATGCCTACCAAACGAGATGTTTTGCTTCAGATGCCGCGCACCTCGAAAGCCGATGCCAGAGAGCACGCGGATTGTTGAAAAGAATGAGAAAACTGTTTCGATTACCAGCATTTGCGACTGTTGTGGGCAGCATATGTGCCGTATCGGATCAGCGTCAAGAATACTCGAGATCAGAAATGAGTTCGGTGTGGCTTCCTCTTGGATGTAACGCTTAGTTGGGTGTTTTAGACCCCGTGACCCACCAACATTTGGGTGTCGGCTGAGTGTAGCAGTTCGAAAAGCGGCTTCGCCGCGCTTCAATAGTCCCATTAAGCCGCAATACCACAAAATGACACGATAAAATTTTATGGAACCAGCGCGTTTCACTGCGCAATATTAATAGGAGCTGAAAATGGAAAAAAGAAACCCTCGGAACGAACGGGTCAAACATGTCTATTTCAATTTTCTCATTCACGCAGATCGCAAATCTGACAAAACCATTCGCCAAGTCGAAAAGTCAATTTTGCGATATGAAGATTTCACTCATTTTGCCGACTTAAGAAAATTCGATCAAAAACTGGCTATAGACTTCAAGAACTTTCTCTCTCGCCAAAAGCTTTCCAAAGCGACAATTCTTTCTGTCATTAATCGCCTGAAAAGGTTTCTTGGCTGGCTCGCGACGCAGCCGGGATACAAAAGTCAGATTAAACTCAACGACGTAGAATATTTGAACCTCTCAGAAAAGGACGTTCGGGCTGCCAGTGCGCCAATTGACAGACCTTTTCCAACTTTGAAAATGATTGAAAAAGTTGTTAGCCAGATGCCCCATAGATCAGCTATCGAAAAACGAGACCGCGCGCTCGTTGCTNTTATCGCACTCACTGGAATTCGTGTTGGTGCACTCATTACGCTCAAGATGAAACACTTCGATACTAAAAACTTGGTTGTGCGCCAGGACCCGCTTGAGGTTTCTACCAAGTTCAGCAAACGAATTGATACATTCTTATTTCCACTGGACAACTCATTCGAGAAAGTTGTCTTGGAATGGGTAATTTTTCTTCGCCAAGAATTGTTGTTCGCCGATCATCATCCATTGTTTCCCAAAACAAAGATGGGGCATGATAAGAATGATTGCTTTATTGTTGACGGCTTAACTAGAGCGCACTGGGAAAACACTTCTCCACCACGCAAAATATTTAGATCCGCATTTGAGGCTGCGGGCTTACCCAATTACAACCCCCATAGCTTCAGGCACATGCTGGTTGCTTACTTATTCAGTTTGAATTTGGACATTGCAGAGTTCAAGGCCGCAAGCCAAAACCTTGGTCATGAGAATGTTCAAACGACGCTCACCAGCTACGGTAAGCTATCGTTGCAAGAGCAAGGAGATTTAGTAAGAGGTATAGGATGTCAAGATACCGACGACGACCAACTTGGCGAAATTCTACGCCTGCTTAACGAGCAAAACAAAGCATCGTCAAACTGACATTTGAACCCGGACTGTTCCAAAACTATTGATGCAAATTTTTCTCAGCTCCTGCAGGAATCAACTTTTGGCCCGCTGCAGTAGGAATATTTGTTCAAAAATCAATGTCCTTGATCATAAACGACCGCTTGATAAGGGTGTTTTGACATCCTATTAACGCTTCACGGTTTCGAGCCACCCGCCTATTTGCCGTATTTTTATTTCCCTACATCGCCGCTCATGAACGTATGAAAAGTTGTATTAGGCACGCTACCGTATTTGGGCGTGCTGCCTTTCTTGCGAGTTTCGTCAGGACTAATGTGAACTAACGCATCTTTGGGAACGCTGAAAATGAATTGTAAGCGTGCCCTCAGAAAAATACCCTTGGATTACGAGTTGGCTCCCCGCTCAAATTCCAACGCGAATGAAATAACTTCCATGCCAATTGAAAATTGACAAACGTTTTGCCTGCCTCTGTCGCGAGCGTAAGCGCGATACAGTCATTTCCGGCCGCAATTGCCTCTAATAGTATTGTGTTGATAGTTGTGCGCATTCCATTGACTGCGCTTACCCAGCCCAACTCATCCAGGAAAGCCCGAGAGAGTACAACAACATTCAAAAGGTTATGTGGGGCATAATGTGGGGTTAGATTGAATTAATATAATTTTATCCAATAAAATCAACATGTTGCATGCATGATGTGGCGGAGAGACAGGGATTCGAACCCTGGGAACTCGCGAGAGCTCAACGGTTTTCGAGACCGCCCCATTCGACCACTCTGGCACCTCTCCAAGCCCTATCAGCAACAGTTTCGAACGACCCCAGAAATGCAATGTTGTGCAAAATTCGGAATGTTGTGCAAAGTCATCACTGTCAGCATCGGATATCTAACAGATTTCCAACCCATTTCAAGCACCAATGTGGAACGTTTCACACCCATTGAACCTATGCTCCTTGGTAGGATAAATAACTACCAAATCCACCATCACATACCACGCGTGGTTTGGCTGGAAGTATTCCGAATAGCCTGCTAGCTTACGTTTGAGTATACTTTTCTTCAATTTTTTCCAATACTGGATAAGCAAACTAAATCTCACTTGTAGGAAAACAAATTGAGCCTCTATCATTATTGCCCTCCAGATGCTTTTTTAAAAATTATCGAAAGTGGAACTGTCTGGTGCTCCGCTCTTTCTATGTCAAATGATGCGATGGAGGGGAGATGGCTGCACAAAGTTTTTTCCGATATTTGCGATCAACAAGAACTTGATCCCATATATAAAAGTTTGTTATTGGCGCGTGTTGACAGTCTAAACCTGATTACTGACGGTGTGGGCTTCTGCCTTTCCGGCAATGGCGACTTATTGAGCCAATGGAGGGGGTACGCCCAAAACGGGGAAGGTTTTTCAATTGGATTTTCCAAAAAAATGCTGGAAAATCTTTCAGATCCCCCCAAAGGCTCAGCACGTAGCGCTTTCACATTGCACAAAGTCATCTACGATGAAAATATCCAACGTCAGCAATTACAGCCTTTATATGCTGAAATCATAAAACAGATTGATAATGGAGCCTTTCGCCGACATACGATATTGGGCAACGCCGGGAAGACCGACATAGAATTAAAAAACGAGAATGAAAGAGAGTCTCAGGCCTCTGAGATAGTGTCCAAGAAGATTGAATCAATGCGAGCTTGGCTATTTCACTATAAAAACCCAGCGTTCAAAGAAGAAGAAGAATGGCGCATTCTGGCGTATTTTTTTAGGATGTTTGAAACAAGTATTGAATTCAGGGTCAGTGGAAACAGCTTAATCCCATACCGTAGCTGTGAGTTTCCTCAGCGCAAAGGAACGATTAATGAGGTTGTGCTTGGCCCAAGAAACGAAACACCTGAACAAGTGGTGGCGACAGCACTTAGGAAATATGGATACCATAATGTTGAAGTTCGAAAGTCAAAAGCCTCGTATCGCTAACAAATTTTTTAACTATTCGTATTCATCTGTACTCCGTATAAATTGCAGTACAACTTATACGGAGTACAGTGGAACGACGTCAAATAAACTCAATGTGCCCAGTACAATGAACGCCGACATTTTCTTAACAATGCATACATTTCTTTGCATACAGTCATAATCTCAATGACCCGCTCAGGATCTACTTTCTTATCTACCGACTGAAACGCCCCACCTGTGGCAACATCAAATAACGTGGTGTCCAGATTTTCATCTACACATCCATGCTGAACGGGACCTCAAAGTGGTCTACAATCTCCGGTTGGGGATGATTTTTGCTGACGTACAAATAAAGTTTCTCATTATTGAAATCTGGTTTGACAAGATTACTGAATCTGACCGCAATTATGATCCAAGTTTCTCCATTACTTCTACGTGTTCTAATATGGTGCCTTGTATCTATGCTATTTCGGGCAAAGGAAATTGAGCATAGCGCATCTGATTTATCCGGAAAAAGTTGCTTACCAGTTTTGAACCCAAGCTCAACTATTCCGCTAAAATTTTTCGCTGGTGTTGCGTGGAAAAACATTTCTGAATCGTACTCAAGCTCTTTTTTGAAAAAAATCAACTCATCACCTAATGCGGATTGCGATTCATACGAACTCATACCAATTTTCCCCAATCTAATTGGTGCCATGATGATTATATTTCCTCATACCACTCAAACTAGATAACTGTTCTTGATCAAAATTTAAATCTAAATGTCATGCAGACCCCAAACCTCGCATGAAACGATTGAGATTGCCTGAATTTTTAAAGATTTAATTTGGGTTTTCTACACTTTTCAAAACCTTATTATAGAAATCCTTCATTTGCGTTCAGATAAGTAATGTACTAGCAATGAAATACTCTTAGTTGGGTTTCTGGCAGTAGCTGGAATACTCTATGCCGGGTGTATAGCTAGGCTGAATTTAATTGCGTTACATTCGCCGACGAAGTTCCTTTGGAATTCCGATCGGCTGAAGGGCTCGATCAGAATTCCAAAGGAACTTCGTCTTGCTCAAAGTAAGAGGTATAATGAGCCATCCGTTTCAGCATCTGGCAGCCAAGTCACTGCTAAAGCGGGTGGCTCAACTATTTCATGAAGACGGCATCTTTATTGCAAAAGATAGCAACATCGTTTTTGTATGTGGTGGCCCCTATTCCGATACCACCACCATGCGTCGACGTTTCATGGATTATGCTGAACGAAAGCTCCCGCATTTAAGAATGTTTCTCGCCGAGAATGCCGAGAAAGACTATGTCACTCATGATGAACCTGAGTTCCACAACATAGCGGAGTTTGAGGAGCTGATTGCTGAAGTCTCTGATTGTGTAATTATTTTTCCGGAGAGTGTTGGGTCATATGCTGAATTAGGTTACTTCGCTAACGTCGCGGCTGTTCGCAAAATAAGTTTAATCGTTCATCCAGCGGATATGCAGAGCGATGACAGCTTTATACTACGAGGCCCAGTTGACCTTTATGATAAACACTCTGACTTTCGTAAAGTCATTCATGTCGATTTTTCCAAACCCAACTTGAAGCTTATAAGCGATCGTATTATCAAACGAATTCCGAAAAATCGCCTGCAGGAAATCGTTGATCTTGGCCCATTTGAAGATGTGGTCAATTTTGGCGCAGCAGACGGATATTTCTCGCTCGGTGTCTTAATCGGCGGCCTGGCCAAACGATCAATCGCCTTCGAAATGACCCAAAAAGGGCAACAAGCCGTCAAAGATAACGCAGCCCAAAACAGCCTTTCAGAAAAAGTCGTCATCCGCGGCATTGCCGATGACAGCGCCCGCCCACAACTGGCAGAACTTGGTTACAACACCAAAAAAGGCCTGTTATTGTGTGACATTGAGGGCGCTGAATTTTCCGTTCTGAGCGAAAAAGTGCTCGATGACTTAAAAGGCACCACAATCATCATCGAATTACACGACCGAATGATGAAAGAAGGGCTAGCCCTGCGCGAGGCGCTTATTGCAAGACTGCCCAAAGGGGCAAAACATCGAATATTGACGTCAAAACCAACCCAATGGATTGGAAACGCCGATATTGAAGCCATGAGCGATAATGATCGGGCTCTTATTTGTTCAGAAGGACGCAAGGTTTTGGGCGAGTGGTTGATTGTAACCTATTAGGTCATTTGAATTTTTGCCCTAATTAAAAGTATCGCAAGACTCAATTCTGCCCGTATCCAAGCCACGCTTGAACCATTTACGTCTTTGTTCCGAGGTGCCGTGATTAAAACTCTCTGGAACCACATAGCCTTGGGTACGGCGCTGAATAGTATCGTCACCAACTTGATTGGCAGCAATCAACCCCTCTTCCACATCGCCCTCTTCGAGCCAGCCTTGGCGGTTAACATAATACCCCCAAACACCGGCAAAACAATCGGCTTGTAGCTCCACCTTTATCGACATTTTATTGGCCTCAACCTTGCCCATACGCTGCCGCATCCGGTTAAATTGCGGCAAAATGCCAAGCACGTTTTGTACATGATGGCCAATTTCATGGGTCAGCACATAGGCCTGCGCAAAATCACCCTTGGCACCAAATTGATTGGCCAATTGGTCATAAAAGGATAAATCGATATAGGCCTTACTATCACTTGGACAATAAAACGGGCCGGATGCAGCAGACGCAAATCCGCAGGCAGATCGTACCTCTCCGGTGAAAAGCACCAGCTCAGGTTTTGGATATGTCTTGCCGTAAGATTTAAAAATTCCGGTCCATATTTCTTCGGTAGAACCCAAAATTGTCGCCACAAACTGGCTCATCTCGTCTTGCTTGCCGCCCGTGCCTGCCNGACGNTCAAACTGCGANGAAGANGTTTGGGGTGTGATCGAAGGCCCCGTNCCTCCCCCTATTCCGCCACCAAGACCNCCCAAAAGCGTCAATGGGTTGACGCCTAAAAACCAAAGNACAATCCCGATAATCACCAGCGTACCAAGTCCAATNCCGCCACCGCCNCTTCGCCGCCCGCCGGAAGGTANCCTNATGCCACCGCCAGCTCTGCGTGCCCCGCGAGAGCTTTGCGGCATACGAAATCCACCGCCTCCACCGCTGTTTCCACGCATGTCTCTGACATTGCTACTTCTGCGACGACCTTTCCAGCGCATCGAACCCTCACTTTACTCTACGTAATTATGGGCTGCACGCCCTCCTCGTTAGGTGCACTTTAAGCAATACCATATGCAAAGCAAACCGAGATTCACACTGGAACTACATCACAAATAAAAAAGGCATCGCAATTTTTGCGATGCCCTTTGGTTCACGTGGGATAGTGGGAGAATTTACTTAAAAATCCGGGTCAACTTACGAAAAAACGCAGCCATTCCACAGGAAATCTTCGCATGGTTATGCACGTCGATATAACGTCTGCGCATAGCCCCCTTTGACAAATAGATATCGCCTAACATGCACTGTTCCTTTTTTTTGTTTTTGGTCTTAGCACTGTCTAGAGTTTCTATATGCGCACTCTGTGCATTTTTGTCAAGAAATAAGTGCACAAGGTGCATTTTTTGTTAAGTTTGATTCCATTCAAAATTTGCAAAATCTACAAAACAATGGGAAACATAATTTTCTAATAAAGCCTAAAGCAGGGGTAAGGCAGTCTATGACACCTGAACAATTCAAAGCGTGGCGCAAAGCCATGAATCTTAAACAAAAAGATGCATCCGACCTATTAGGTCTGAAAAAACGCGTCATTCAATATTACGAAAAAGGCCAACGCGACGGCAAGGATGTAGAAATCCCGAAAACAGTAGAACTGGCCTGCTACGCCCTTTCTGAAGGAATAAAAGCCTATAACGGCCCGAAATAATAGGCATTTCGCATAAATCTCCTCCGGAAACCGGAGCGCGATTGCCGGGCTTTTTAATCAGACTGTGAAAAGTGTGAAATATCGCAGCTACACCCTTCCATAGCCCGCGCCTTTACCCTATAAGGCCATTTCAGCCACACAAATAATTTCACACATCCGGGCCACTTTTGTCGCCGGGATTTTTTTGCGAGAAAAGACGGATTTTTCATGCCTAAACGCCAGGACATCGATTCAATACTCATCATTGGCGCAGGACCTATTGTGATCGGACAAGCCTGTGAGTTTGATTATTCCGGTACCCAAGCCTGTAAAGCGCTGAAGGCTGAGGGTTACCGCATCATTTTGGTAAATTCCAATCCGGCCACCATCATGACCGACCCGGATCTGGCCGATGCAACTTATATCGAACCGATCACCCCAGAAGTCGTTGAAAAAATCATCAAGCGCGAGCGCGAATCTCACCCCAATGATAAGCTCGTGCTGCTGCCCACCATGGGCGGCCAAACTGCGCTGAACACAGCCCTTTCGCTGAAGAAGATGGGCACGCTCGATAAATACGACGTGGAAATGACCGGCGCCGACGCTGCCGCCATCGATAAGGCAGAAGATCGCGATCTCTTTCGTACCGCCATGCATAAAATTGGCCTGGCAACGCCGATCTCTTCTTTTGTGAACACAACCGAGCTGAAAAAACGCTTTCAGGAAGAATTCGACGAAAAGTTAGCCGAGGCAAAAACAGCAGGCAACGAAGATACCTTCCGCAAGGAATGGATGGATAGCGAAACCCTCCGCCTCGAAGAACATCGCCTCACCGCACAAATGCAGGCCCTGAAAGCCAGTCAGAAAACCGGCATGCCCGCCATCGTGCGGCCCTCTTTCACCATGGGCGGACAGGGCGGTGGCATCGCCTACACGCTCGAAGAACTATACGAACTGGTGCTCGGCGGCGTCGAAGCTTCTCCCACCAATGAAGTGTTGGTTGAAGAATCCGTACTCGGCTGGAAAGAATACGAGATGGAAGTAGTCCGCGACAAAGCGGATAACTGCATCATCATTTGTTCGATTGAAAACATCGACCCGATGGGCGTTCATACCGGCGACAGCATCACGGTCGCCCCTGCCCTCACGCTGACCGATAAAGAATATCAAATGATGCGGAACGCTTCGATTGCGGTTCTGCGTGAAATCGGCGTTGAAACCGGCGGTTCCAATGTGCAGTTCGCGGTGAACCCTGCCGATGGCCGTCTTGTGGTCATCGAAATGAACCCACGCGTTTCACGCTCATCTGCTTTGGCTTCAAAAGCAACGGGCTTCCCGATTGCCAAGGTCGCGGCAAGACTTGCGGTCGGCTACACGCTGGATGAACTTGATAACGATATCACAGGCGGCGCAACCCCTGCATCCTTCGAACCTTCGATTGATTACGTGGTCACCAAAATCCCGCGCTTCGCATTCGAAAAATTCACCGCCGCTTCTGATGTGCTGACCACCTCGATGAAATCCGTTGGCGAAGTCATGGCCATTGGCCGGACTTTCCCTGAAAGCCTGCAAAAAGCATTGCGCGGCCTTGAAACCGGCCTCGACGGGCTGGATGATATCGAAATCGAAGGCATGGGCGTTGGCGAAGATAAAGCAGCCATTCGGGCAGCACTAGGCACACCGCGCCCTGATCGCTTGTTAAAAGTGGCGCAAGCCATGCGCGAAGGCGCATCACTGGAAACCATTCACGCNTCNTGCAAAATCGATCCATGGTTTTTGGAACAGATCAAAACCATCGTTGATACAGAAGAACGCATCAANGAACACGGCCTNCCAACCGATGAACAAAACATGCGCGCTATTAAGGCACTCGGTTTTTCCGATGCAAGACTAGCAACCTTGACCGGCCAGTCTCAAAGCGATGTGGCAACAAAACGGCGCGACATGAATATTCGCCCGGCCTATAAGCGCATCGATACCTGTGCAGCCGAATTCGCCTCCCCCACCCCCTACATGTACTCCACTTACGAGGTGCCATTCTGCGGTGAAGTAAAAAGCGAAACGCAACCTTCCTCCCGCGATAAAGTTATCATTCTCGGTGGCGGACCAAATCGCATCGGCCAAGGCATCGAGTTTGATTATTGCTGCTGTCATGCAGCCTTTGCCCTTGAGGATGCAGGTCTTGAATCAATCATGATCAATTGCAATCCGGAAACCGTTTCCACCGATTATGACACCTCCGACCGGCTCTATTTCGAGCCCCTGACCATCGAAGATGTGATGGAAGTGATCCATGTGGAAAAGGCAGCAGGGAAGCTCAAAGGCGTTATCGTGCAGTTTGGCGGCCAAACACCGCTGAAACTCGCCAACGCATTGGAAGAGGCAGGTGTGCCGATTCTCGGAACCTCACCCGACGCCATCGATTTGGCCGAAGACCGCGACCGTTTTCAGGAATTGTTGCNCAAACTCAAACTGAAACAACCCAATAACGGCATTGCCAGAAACGCCGAAGAAGCAAAAGCAGCCGTTGACCGCATCGGCTATCCCGTCGTCATTCGCCCATCCTACGTGCTTGGCGGACGCGGCATGGAAATCGTTCACAACGAAGCCCAGTTTGACCGTTATATCAAGGAAGCGGTAATCGTATCAGGCGACGCACCAGTGCTGGTCGACAGCTATTTGCAGGACGCAATCGAAGTGGACGTGGATTGTCTCTGCGATGGCAAAGACACTTTTGTTTGCGGCATCATGGAACACATCGAAGAAGCAGGCATTCACTCCGGTGATAGCGCCTGTTCTCTGCCTGCCCACAGTCTCTCAGCAGAAACCCTTGCCGAACTGGAGCGCCAGACCCACGAAATGGCNTTGGCGCTCAATGTCGGCGGCCTGATGAATGTGCAATTCGCCATCAAGGGCGATGANATTTANGTTCTGGAAGTCAACCCACGCGCCTCACGTACNGNNCCNTTTGTTGCAAAAACCATCGGCGCGCCGGTCGCAAAAATTGCCGCCCGCATCATGGCAGGCGCAAGCCTTTCCGAAGCCATGGACAGCTATGGTGGCAAACCGGATATCGCCAGNTTAAAACATATCGCGGTTAAAGAAGCCGTATTCCCGTTCGCACGTTTCCCCGGCGTTGATACGCTGCTCGGCCCGGAAATGCGCTCAACCGGCGAAGTGATNGGGCTGGACGATCAATTCCCCATGGCGTTTGCAAAATCACAGCTTGGCGCAGGCATCACCTTGCCCTTGAGCGGCACAGTTTTTGTTTCAGTCAAGGACCACGACAAGCCNCGCATCCTGCCAGCCGTCAAACGCTTGCATAANCTTGGTTTCAAAATTTTGGCAACNGGNGGCAATCATCGTTTCTTCACCGANAACGGTATTCCAAGCGAACGGGTCAACAAAGTGCTCGAGGGTCGCCCTCACGTGGAAGACGCCATTCACAACAAGCAGGTGCAGCTGTTGTTCAACACCACCTACGGTGTGAAGGCTGTTTCCGATAGCCGTTCNCTGCGCCAGACAGCCCTTTTGCAGCGCGTTCCCTATTATACGACAATTGCCGGAGCGCTCGCCGCTGCAGAGGCGATTGAAGCGTTGATTGAAGGCCCGATGATGGTGAAATCTTTGCAGGAATATTTTGCCTGACCGTCAAATTTGACAGATCATGTGAAAACAACAGAAAATACTGGAGTTTTCAGGGATAACTCTGCTATAAAGACGATTGAAGAAAGTAATACGGCCACGGAATTGCATTTCGGGGGCCGTTTTCTTTTGGTCAAAAATTCCGATTAAACATCCAAAAANGGGTGTTTTATAGCTAGAGCACAATTTCGAAAAGTGGAAACCAGTTTTCGGATATAATGTGTGTTAAAACAAATAGATAGGCATTGCAAAAAGGCAGCTTCACCGCCGCCAAGCAAAGTTTGTGGGGTATATTATGGATAAGTTTCCAATGACAGAAGGCGGCCACGCCGATCTCGTCGCAGAATCAAAACGTCGCCAGTCGGAAGATCGNCCGTCGATCATTCGCGATATCTCGGAAGCACGCGCCCATGGCGATTTATCGGAAAACGCTGAATATCACGCAGCTAAAGAACAGCAAAGCCTGAACGAGGGCCGCATCGCGGAACTGGAAGAATTGCTGACNNNNGCTGAAATCATTGATGTATCAAGCCTCACCGGCGACACCGTCAAATTCGGTGCAACGGTGCAAATCGTCAATGAAGACACCGATGAAGAAAAAACCTACCAGATCGTTGGCGATCAGGAAGCCGATGTAAAAAAGGGAAAAATATCGATTTCTTCCCCGATTTCCCGTGCCCTGATTGGCAAGTCCGAAGGCGACAGCATAGAAGTTGCAGCCCCCGGCGGCTCAAAATCCTATGAAATTCTTTCGGTGAAATTCATCTAAAGCAGGACCCTTAAAGTTGGGAAATGAACTCAAAGTCATAGCACCCAATTTAAACCGCAGGCTTTCCGGCGTGACGTCGACTATTGTCCGCTTGGTCCCGCTACAAGCAAAGACAATCGATATTGAAAGCTTCGGCATGGGCCTGCCGGAGCATACTCCGCGCATGTCGCTGAGCGCTCTGCTTACGCTGAATACTCGCGAAACACCGACCATCTGGCACGCACGGCGAAATGTCGAAATGCTGCTTGGGTTATTCCTAAAGCACGGTTTGCGGAAGAAATTGAAATTTCTTTTCACCTCGGCCTCCCAACGCGAACACAGCGCTTATACCAGATTTTTAATCCGCCAGATGGATAAAGTTGTTGCCACATCGAATGCAGGGAAAGCCTATCTCAAAGTGCCGGCCAGCGTGGTCTATCACGGCATAAACACAACTGACTTTCAGCCCCCCGCNTCCCCATCCAGCNCGCGCAAGGCGCTCAGCCTGCCAGATCTAAAACTCATAGGCTGTTTCGGCCGTATCCGGGCACAAAAAGGCACCGATTTATTCGTCGATACCATGCTGGACGTTTTGCCAAACCATNCTGAATGGGGGGCAGTGATTTTAGGTAGAGCCACAGAGCAACACACGGGTTTTCTTGCGGACTTAAAAGCAAAAGTAGCAGCAGCTGGTCTGGAAGATCGCATTCTCTTTGCAGGAGAGGTCCCGGTTGACCAGATAGCTCAGTGGTATCAAGCGCTTGATCTATTTATCGCTCCCCAAAGATGGGAAGGGTTCGGCCTCACCCCACTGGAAGCCATGGCCTGCGGCACACCAGTGGTTGCAACGAAAGTCGGCGCATTCCCCGAATTGATCATCGAAAACGAAACCGGCCATTTGATCGACCGCGACAATCTCCCTCAAATGATCGAAGCCACAGAAAAATTGATAAATGACGACAAACAACGCGCAAATTTTGGTGCTCAAAGTCGTGCTCATATGATCGAGAACTTCGATATCTCTGTCGAAGCCAATAAACTAATCGAAATCTATCGGGAACTGGCCNGCTAGGAGCAAAATATTTCCTCTCTCTCCACAGCTTCCACTCTCCAAGCCTTGAAACATTCACCCAGCAATTGCTATCTAATCATGGAAACAATTTGCAATATTCAGGACCGCATTCATGGACCCTATTCACACAAAATGCCTCATCATCGGCTCAGGCCCCGCCGGATATTCCGCAGCAATTTATGCTGCCCGTGCACTGCTGGAACCGGTTCTGGTTGCAGGCATTGAACAGGGTGGTCAGTTGACCATCACCACCGANGTGGAAAATTACCCNGGNTTTGCCGATNCCATTCAGGGACCATGGCTNATGGANCAAATGCTGGCNCAGGCNAANAANGTNGGNACNAANNTCNNCAATGACCACATNNTNGAAGTNGATCTNGANAGCCGCCCCTTCAAAGCNNTNGGCGATTCCGGNCAGGTCTNNACNGGCGATNCNNTGNTNATNTGCACCGGNGCAAAAGCCAAATGGCTNGGNCTNCCNTCCGAGGAAAAGTTCATGGGCTTCGGCGTTTCGGCCTGCGCCACTTGCGACGGGTTTTTCTATAGAGATAAAGAAGTAGCCGTGATCGGCGGCGGCAACACTGCCGTTGAAGAAGCTTTGTACCTTTCCAATCTTGCTTCAAAGGTTACGCTCATCCACCGCCGCGACGAGCTGCGCTCCGAGCGCATTTTGCAGCAGCGCCTGTTTGCCAAGAAAAATATCGAAATTCTGTGGAATAGCGAACTGGCCGAAGTAGTTGGAACAGACGGCTTTCCACCATCAGCTAACGGCATCAAAATCAGAAACACCAAATCCGGAGACATCACGGAAATGGAACTTGATGGCGTCTTTATTGCCATCGGCCACGCACCCCAAACAGAACTGTTTGAAGGCAAATTGAAGAAGAAGTCATCGGGCTATTTATGGACGGCACCAGACTCAACCGCCACCGAAATTCCTGGCGTATATGCTGCCGGTGATATCACTGATGACATCTTCCGTCAGGCGGTAACAGCTGCCGGAATGGGCTGCATGGCAGCCCTTGAGGTTGAAAAATACCTTGCCGAGAGCGAAAATATTAGCGAAGCTGCGGAATAACACTTGGAAAGTACTTGTCTCTAGAGTTAAAATCGGGGCAATTATTCTTTCAGGCAATAACAATTAGGAGGCGATAACACCTCCTAACGACGAGGCAGAAACTGCCCGACGGGGAACATTATGGATTGGGATAAGCTGCGTATTTTTCACGCTGTGGCCGAGGCTGGAAGCTTCACAAATGCAGCCAACAAGCTGAATTTGAGCCAATCAGCCATCTCACGGCAAATCAGCGGTCTGGAACAAAATCTGGGCCTGTCGCTGTTCAACAGACACGCGCGCGGGCTAGTCATGACCGAACAGGGCGAGACCCTCTATCACACCGCCCACGATGTGCTTTTAAAGCTTGATGCCGTTGAAACCCAATTGATGGATTCAAAAGAAAAGCCCGAAGGCAAGCTCCGCGTCACGACAACCGTTGGCCTCGGCATTGGTTGGCTCACGTCAAGAGTTCCAGAATTCCTCGACCTTTACCCCGATGTAAGACTGCAATTGCTTTTGGAAAATGAAGAGCTGGACCTTGCCACCCGCCAGGCCGATTGCGCTATCCGTCTGCGCCAGCCAAAGCAACCGGATCTGATCCAGCGCCGCCTGTTCACCGTGCATTTCCACGTTTTCGCCTCTCCCAGCTATGTCGAACGATACGGCCAGCCAAACAGTCTTGATGATTT
>JAESSK010000058.1 GCA_016764155.1 Rhizobiaceae bacterium | reverse complement strand
AGCGATTGGCATTTCTCTACCCCAGCGATCGGTGAAATCAGCGTTCGCACGGTTGGCCGCACGGGCAAAAGCCGCACGATCATCAGTGTTCAGCGTATCCCACACAGCTTTTCCAACGGTGAAGTTGGATGTTGCATGATATGTGCCAAGGTCGAGCAGAGTGACGTATTTTGCCAATTCAACAATCCGGAAAGAAAGCAAATCTGCAACCGATGCCATGGTGCCATCGATGACACCACCTGACATGGATTCAAATGTTGCAAACACGGACATGCTGGCAGGTACGGCACCGAACTTTTCAGCCCAGCGCGAGAATGGCGCGCCGCCACTGCGTAGTTTCAGACCTTTAAGATCAGCTGCTGTACGCACAGGTTTTTTTGAAAGAATGGCGTAAACGTCAGAAGAACCGGACCCCACGTAAACCACACCAAATTTAGACATTTCTGCCTGACAAGGTGCACATGTGACGATGTATTCGGTCATTGCCGCACCCATTGCCTGAGCGTTGCGGCCTGCAAGGGCCATTTCACCAGCAAGCGCCATATTTGGCAAATCAGCAGGGAAATATAGCGGCAGCAAATTGCCTACTTCGGCAAGCTGGCTTTGCAGTGCGTCTTTCATCTGGCCGATTGAAACCACTTCTGGTCCAATCATGGTTGCGGTTAGGCTACCACCAGATTCTTCTTTCAGATATTCAACCAGCTTGGTGTAAAGATGGCTGTTTGCAGGATGTGCTGGTGGCGCGCCGGAAGCAACACGAAGGTCGCGAGCGTCAACAACATTTGCTGTAACCGCGAGCATCACAGCCAGTGCGGTGGTTTTAAGTAGTTTTTTCATGAGTATTCTCCTCTCCAAGATGCCCAGTTAAAATTGATCTGCTGCCTAAAGGTTCAAAAGCCTCCGGGCGTTTTCTTTGAGGATGAGCGGGCGGACCTCATCCCTGATTTCTATCTGCGAGAAACTTTTTAGCCACATATCGGGCGTGATTGCCGGCCAGTCGGAACCGAACAGCATTTTCTTTTTCAACAACGTGTTGGCGTATTGAATGAGAATTGGCGGGAAATATTTCGGCATCCAGCCCGACATGTCGATATAGACATTGGGCTTGTGCATGGCGACCGATAGCGCTTCTTCCTGCCAAGGAAACGAAGGGTGGGCCAAAACGATTGGCATATCAGGGAAATCCACCGCCACGTCATCGAGATACATAGGGTTTGAATATTTGGTGCGCATGCCCATGCCACCGGGCATGCCTGAACCGACACCTGTTTGGCCTGTATGGAAGAGCGCGACGGCCCCCTCATCTGCGATGGCCTCATAAAGCACATAGGCGCTGCGATCGTTTGGGTAAAAGCCCTGCATGGTAGGATGGAATTTGAAACCGCGCACGCCGAATTCCCGCACAAGACGTCTTGCTTCGCGAGCACCCATCTTGCCTTTGGCCGGATCTATGGAAGCGAAAGGAATCATGATGTCGCTATTTTCAGCGGCTATCTCTGCAACTTCCTCGTTTTTATAGCGGCGAAACCCTGTTTCGCGCTCGGCATCCACAGGAAAAATTACACACCCAATTTTGCGCTCGCGGTAATANGCGGCGGTCTCGGGGACGGTCGGCAGATGGTCAAAGCCGTTGCCTTTGAAATATTTGGCCATGCCTGCCTGAAATTCGTCATAACCATCGNCGCGCGTGCCACAGCAAGGCTCTTCGGCGTGGGTGTGGAAATCGAGGGCTACCAGATTGTCGAGGTTCACTGTGCGTCTTCCTTTTCAAGGTCAATAAATTTGCGCAAAAGACTAAGCAATTGCTCTTGTTCTTCATGTGTCAGACGGGATAAGCGCGAGGCTTCCGATTTTGCGTGATCGTAAAATACGTCCCAATGACGTTTNACAAAGTCGTGCCCGCTCTCGGTCAAATCCAGTTCCACGGCACGTCGATCTTCATCGGGGATGGTTCTTGAAACATATCCCTGATCTTCAAGTACGCGGACCTGCTTTGTCATATGCGCCCGTTTGATTTTTAGANGGCGGGCCAAAATGCCTTGGCGGATACCCGGGTTCTTAAGGATAAGCGTCAACACCGAGAATTCACCCGGNTTCANGCCATAGCTGCCAAGCTCTGAATAGAGATCGTCATAGACTTGCAATTGCGCCATACGCAGCAAAAACCCCAATGTGGAATTAAGCGGACCGATGTCCACCTGTTCGACNGTGAGGGCTGGTGCTACGGGCTGATCCATCAATCATCAGCCTTTGGAATTTTTANTCTGGCTGCACGTTTTTCTAAAAATGCNGTCAGACGCTCCTCAGCTTCCGGGCTGGTNGAAGTGAAGGAAGCCATCATTGATTCGACGAACAAACCGTCTTCAGATGACATATCCTGAATGCGTGGCAGAGCNTTGATAACAGCGTAATTGGAGAGCTCGGCATTGCTTGCGGCAGCCTTTGCAAGTTCCTTGGCTTTTTCAAGGCCCTTGCCGTCTTCCACAACATATTGCACCANATTCCAGCGNTCGGCTTCATTTGCNGANGCCACACGGCCCGTCAGCATCATNTCGGTCATGCGGGCAACGCCCATCAAACGGGCGGCACGTACGGAACCACCGCCACCAACGAAAATGCCACGCTGGCCTTCAGGCAGTGCGAAGAATGCATTCTTTTCAGCGACACGAATATGGGTTGAAACAGCCAATTCCAGACCACCGCCGACGACCGCGCCGTGTAGAGCCGAAACCCAAGGGATGGTGCCAAATTCGATTGTGGCAAAGATTGCGTGCCAGCGCCTAGAGCCGCGAATGCCCTCAATCGGAGATTTCTTCACATGCTCGGCTAAATCAAGTCCGGCGCAAAAATGATCGCCATGGCCATAAATCACACCGGCTTTGGCTTCTCTTTCAGCTTTTTGGATGGTCTCGGCTAGCGCTTCAATGAAGCGATCAGAGATGGCATTGCGTTTTTTAGGTCGGTTAAGACCGATCAGGGCGATGTCGCCCTCGACGTCATATGTGACGAATTCACTGTTCACTAGGTTGCGTCCACTTGAATTGTTTTTCTATATAGTGTTTCCATGTAAACAAAATTGGGCGCACTGGTCAAGCTTGCAAAACTTGCATTGAGCCGAAATCATGTATCTCATCCATTCAAAGATGATTGTTAAGGAAGTAAATTATGACGAATATCGCCATGCGTGATGTTAAAATGTGGTCTCCTGAAATTGAAACAGAAGACCGCCCGGACGGCAGCACGCTGATTTGGCGCGCCGATGCGCTTGGTGAATATCCTGAGAAAATCACCGAAAAGCTGGTCCATTGGGCAAAGGTGACCCCGGACCAAACATGGATGGCGCAACGCACTAAAAGTGGCGACTGGCGCAAGGTGAGTTACAGCGAAGCGCTGGATAAGATACGTCATCTTGCTCAAGGGATTCTCGATCACAATCTGTCGCTTGAACGCCCGCTGGTCATTCTATCCGGCAATGATATTGAACACGCCTTGATCTGCCTTGCAGCTCAATTTGTCGGCGTTCCCTCCGCAGCACTTTCGCCTGCTTATTCCCTGATCTCTACAGACTATGAAAAATTAAAGGATATTGCCGGGCAGATCACACCGGGTTTGATTTTCGTTACCGACGGCGAACCTTTTACAAAAGCAATCAATGCAGCATTTGAAAGTGATATTCCGGTAGTATCGGTACGCAATCGCGTTGAAGGCCGCACAAACATTTCCTTTGCAGATTTTATGGCGACCGAACCAACGAAAGCGGTGGATATCGCTTATGATAAGGTTGAAGGGGATACCATCCTCAAATTCCTGTTCACTTCAGGTACCACCGGCTCCCCCAAAGCGGTCATCCAAACCCACAAGATGATTTGTTCCAATCAGGAAATGGTCGCCGATTGCTATTCCTATATGCGCGACGAACCACCCGTGGTGGTNGANTGGGCTCCNTGGAANCACACAGCCAGCGGNAATAAGGTCTTTTATATGGTGCTNTATAGNGGNGGCACTTTTTATATTGATGAGGGCAATCCCAGTCCGAAGGGGATGGAGACAACCATTAAGAACCTGCGAGAGATCGCACCTACTTGGTATTTCAATGTTCCGGCTGGATATGAATTGCTTGTCAAGGCAATGGAGAAGGACGCCAAGCTGCGCGAGACTTTCTACAGCCGCAATAAACTTGTGATGTATGCAGGTGCCGGCATGGCGCAACATACATGGGAACAATTGTCTGATCTGGCAGTGGATACTCTTGGTGTGCGGGTGCTACGCGGTACCGGTCTTGGTTCGACAGAAACCGCACCCTTTGCAATCTTCTGTTCAGAAGAACAAAAAGAATCCGGCAATATCGGCATTCCTGCTCAGGGGGTGACTTTGAAACTTGTTCCGAGCGGAGACAAGCTTGAGGCGCGTCTCAAAGGCCCAAACATCACACCTGGGTATTGGCGTAATGAAAAACTCACCAAAGAAGCTTTTGACGAAGAGGGCTATTATTGNCTTGGTGATGCGCTTCGCTATGCGGTNCCGGGTGATGCATCNAAGGGCTTTTTCTTTGATGGCCGGATTGCCGAGAACTTTAAACTGAACACCGGCACATGGGTGGCAGTTGGGCCATTACGGGCACGGTTGATTGATGAACTTGGCGGATTGGTACGTGATTGCGTTATCACCGGCGAAGACAAGAAGGCTCTGGGTGCCCTGCTCGTCCCATTCATGCCTGCCCTTCGCGCTATCGTGCCAGATGAAGCTTCCCTAGACGATGCAGCCATAATATCTCATCCAATTGTGCGTGATGCTATCGCGGCCCGCCTTGCGGAACATGCCAAAAACGCCACTGGTTCAGCCAATCGTGTAATGCGTGCAATGATGCTGGTTGATCCGCTTTCATTGGATAAGGGCGAAGTCACCGATAAAGGCTCGGTCAATCAACGGGCCATCTTGAAGCATCGTGCTGATTTGGTTGCAGCGATTTATAAAGATGATGATCCGCGTATAATTCGCGTTGAAAGATAGATTATGGATAAGCCTGTCAAAACCTACCCCATGCTCAAGGATGAGGGTATCCGCCGCATGTTGATGGAATCGGATGCGCGGAACCCGCCCAATACGATCCACATGACGCCTGAGCAGCAACGCAAACAGTATAATGAATTGGGTGCGCA
>JAESSK010000057.1 GCA_016764155.1 Rhizobiaceae bacterium | reverse complement strand
ATCTGCCTCACGTCCTTACGACCGCGACCGCGATGGTTTCGTCATGGGCGAGGGCGCAGGCACGGTTATTCTGGAAGAGCTGGAACACGCAAAAGCGCGTGGCGCAAAAATCTACGGCGAAGTGGTGGGTTACGGCCTTTCCGGCGACGCCTTCCACATCACCGCCCCATCAGAAGATGGCAATGGTGCTGAACGCTCCATGCGCTCCGCCTTAAAGCACGCCGGTATCGATCCATCCGAGATCGATTATATCAACGCCCACGGCACTTCCACCATGGCAGATACCATCGAACTTGGCGCGGTNGANCGCNTNNTNGGTGATGCTGCNAGCACNGTTTCCATGTCCTCCACCAAATCGGCCATCGGCCANTTGTTGGGCGCTGCNGGTGCNGTTGAAGCAATNTNCTCGCTGCTTGCCATTCGCGACNACGTCGTACCGCCAACCCTCAATCTGGATAATCCGGAACGTGAGACNAAAATCGACCTCGTGCCNCTTAAGGCGCGTGAGCGTGAAGTNAATGTGGCGCTGTCCAATTCCTTCGGTTTNGGNGGCACCAACGCATCTGTAGTATTCAAGCGGTATGACGCTTAAAATATGATTCGGGGGCCTTTCAAGCGGAGATGGCCGGATTGATGCCGCATTTTAGGTTCAAATTAGCCTTGGAATGCAAATTGGATACGGGAAGCTGAGCGTGAGTAATTCAGACAATATTGGCAATGAATCGGATGGCCAGTTTGGGCGCAATGACGGCAGTAGACTGGTTCCCCAGTCTGCTTCAGAAGTCTTGCAGCCAAAGCAGGCGCCACAGCCACCAAAGCGCTCCCGTCAGGCACGCAACGGCTTTGTTGTTTTTCTAAATTTCGTGATGACCTCAATCGTCTTGAGCGTGATCGCTGTCTCGGTGATATTCTTCATCGGCAAGAAAAATTTTGAAAAACCCGGCCCGCTTCGCACTTCTCAAACCATTGTCATCAAAGAAGGCTCCGGCCTGAATCAGATTTCCACGCAGCTTAACGCCCGCGGTATCATCGATAGTGATATCCTGTTTGGCATTGGCGTCAAATTGCACGGCGCTGCCGGTGGCATGAAAGCTGGTGAATATGCATTCACCTCCGGCATGAGCATGAATGATGTGATGGAAACCATTCGTTCCGGTAAGGGGATTGTTTATAAAATCACCATTCCCGAAGGCCTCACGACCCACGTTATTTATCAGCGCATCGCGGCCAATGATACATTGGTGGGCGACCTGCCTGCAATGCTGCCCGAAGGCAGTTTAATGCCTGACACATACCCCTTCCAGCGCGGCACCAGCCGTACCGATGTGGTCAAGCGGATGCAACAATCACAACAACAGTTTTTGGCTCAAGTGTGGAAACGAAGAACCGCCGGACTGCCGGTAAAGACACCGGAAGAATTGGTAACACTGGCTTCCATCGTTGAAAAAGAAACCGGCAAATCTTCCGAGCGCCCTCATGTGGCGTCGGTTTTCATCAATCGTCTAAATCAGGGCATTAGATTACAGTCTGATCCCACCATCATCTATGGAATTTTTGGTGGCGAAGGAAAACCTAAGGGGCGTCCGATCTACCAATCAGACATCAAAAATCCGACCCCCTACAATACCTACACAATTGATGGTCTGCCACCTGGCCCGATTTCCAGCCCGGGAAGAGCAGCCCTTGAAGCGGTCGCTAATCCTTCAATTACCAAAGATCTGTTCTTTGTGGCCGATGGTACTGGCGGGCATGTTTTTGCCAAAACCTTGGCTGGTCACAATGCCAATGTGAGCCGTTGGCGGGCCATTGAAAGACGGCAAAAACAAGAAATAGCTAAACGCGCTGAAGAAGCTGCCAAGGCCGCTGCAGCAGCTGCGGCTAAAGCCGGGAAAGCCAACTGATTTGGCGTTTGTAGCAACAGAGGAATAGGCAATGGCATTGCAAAGCATGACTGGGTTTTCCCGCAGCGAAGGCCTGCATGATACTGGGAAATGGGTATGGGAATTGCGTTCGGTCAATAATAAGGGCCTCGATGTGCGTTTGCGTTTGCCCTATGGATTTGAAGCCATCGAAGTTGATTGCAAAAAGGCCGTCGCCTCTGCTTTTTCTCGTGGCAGCATTCAGGTATCCCTGCAATTTTCCAAAGAAGGTTCGGAAAATCTCCCCACCATCAATCCGGCAGCATTGGAAGCAGTGCTAAATGCTGCAGCGCAATTGCAGGAAAAAATCGGTGCAGCCCCGCCCACGGTCGATGGCATATTGTCCATTAAGGGCATATTGGAAATTACCGAGGTTGATCTTAGCGAAGAAGAAATCGCGTCGCGAAATCTGGAAGTGTTATCTGGGTTGAAAGTAGCGATTAGCGAATTAACAATCGCCCGCGAGAGCGAGGGTAAGGCCATCGTCGCGGTCATGAACGATCAGGTGTCCAAGATTAGCGCTCTGGTCACAACGATAGAGGCTGACCCATCACGAACGCCTGAGGCAATCCGCACACGGCTACAACGCCAACTCGCTCCTCTTTTAGAAGAGGGAAATGAGCTTGACCCCCAGCGCCTGCATCAAGAAGCTGCCTATCTGGCAACCAAAGCAGATTTGCGTGAAGAGCTGGACCGACTGATTGCCCATGTGGTCGCCGGTCAAAAACTGTTATCAAGCAATGGATCAGCAGGCCGAAAACTTGATTTTCTCGCTCAAGAGTTTAATCGGGAATGCAATACAATCTGCTCCAAATCCAATGCGCCATCGGTTACCGGTCTGGGGCTGGAGATGAAGATCATTGTCGATCAGTTGCGCGAACAAACACAAAATCTGGAATAAAACCCAAAATCTGGAATAAAAAATGAGTGAAGATATTTCCGACAAGATTGAACGACGAGGCGTGATGCTGGTTTTGTCCTCGCCGTCAGGTGCTGGAAAATCAACCATTGCCCGCACCATTTTAGCCAATGAACCGAGATTGGAAATGTCTGTTTCTGTCACCACGCGCGCCCGGCGCGGCAGTGAAATAGATGGCCAGCATTATCACTTTATTTCACGTGCTGAATTTGAACGGTTGGAACAGACTGATGCCTTGCTTGAATCTGCCGAGGTGCATGGAAACTTTTACGGNACGCCACGTGANGCGGTGNACNANGCNCTNNCNANTGGCAAGGANATGCTGTTTGATATTGATTATCAGGGCGCCCTGCAATTGATGGAAAAAGCACCGGCCGACGTGGTCAGTATTTTCGTTCTCCCCCCCACCATGGTAGAGCTCGAAGCCCGTTTGCATCGTCGTGCGGAAGATGCCGATGAGGTGATTGTTCATCGACTTGAAAACGCAAAAATAGAAATTCCCCATTGGCGCGAATATGACTATGTCATCATCAATCACGACCTCGACCGTGCCTATAATGAGGTCCTTTCGATCCTGACAGCAGAACGCTTGAGAAGAGATCGCCGTCCGGGCCTGTTCCAGTTTGAACAGCAGCTCTTAGGCTGAGCTTGAAATCAAATTTCCCGCGCTAAGGCTGTGAATTGCTCAACTGTAAGCTGTTCGGCACGTAACTGACCGTTAATGCCTGCTTTATCTAGCAAGGATTGACCGCCGAGGGATTTCAGGCTCGAGCGCAGCATTTTTCTTCTTTGGCCAAACGCTGCTTTGGTGATCATTTCAAGTTTCCCTGTTTCACAAGGATCAGGTTCTGCTTTCGGAATCAAATTAACGATTGAAGACGTCACTTTTGGCGCCGGGGTGAACGCCTGCGGTGATACGTCAAATGCGACATGTGCATCGGTTCGCCAGCCACANAATACGCCNANCCTGCCAAANGCNTTGTCGCCNGGTNNNGCGCAAATGCGTNCGGCAACTTCCTTTTGAAACATCAAAGTAAGGGAGGAATAATATGGCGGCCACGATTTTTCCAATAGCCAGCCGGTCAATAATGGCGTTGCAATATTATAGGGCAGATTGGCAACCAGTTTGGCAGGCCCTTCGATCAGGGCCGGGATATCCACCTCTAATGCATCACCATGGATAACGGTGAGACGCCCCGGATAATGGTTGGAGATTTCTTCCAGTGCCGGAAGGCAGCGCTCGTCACGCTCGATAGCAATGACCCGTCGGGCACCATTGGTAAGCANNGCGCGGGTCAGNCCNCCNGGTCCNGGNCCAATCTCCACCACATCACATTGNGAAATATCNCCGGCTTCACGGGCAATTCTGCCAGTAAGGTTGAGGTCTAAGAGAAAGTTCTGTCCGAGTGATCTTTTTGCCGCCAAACCATGGCGTTCAATCACATCTGCCAGTTTCGGCAGGCCGTCAATTGCGGTCATATTNAATTTCCGCCATTTGTGCTGCCATTTTTAGTGCTTCCATGAAACTTTGTGGATTGGCCTTGCCGGTACCTGCAATATCATAGGCTGTGCCATGGTCCGGAGAGGTGCGAATGATCGGAAGCCCAAGGGTGACATTGACACCCTCATCAAAGGCCAGNGTCTTGGAGGGGATCAANGCCTGATCGTGATACATGCACAGGGCTACATCGTAATTTGCGCGGGCACTGGCATGAAACATTGTATCGGCGGGAAGGGGACCAATGGCATCAATGCCAAGGTCTNTTAAAGCCTCTATCGCCGGTTTGATAATTTCGATGTCTTCATGCCCCATTGAACCTTCTTCGCCCGCATGAGGATTTAAACCGGCCACAGCCAGTCTTGGGTTTTTAATGCCAAAACGGTGTCGAAGATCATTCGCGGCAATTCTGCCTGTTTCGACAATCATGTCGCTGGTCAAAACCTTCGCTACATCTGATAACGGTATATGAATGGTAACCGGAATGGTCCGCAAGTCCGGTCCCGCAAGCATCATCACCGGTGTTATTGCGTTGCCGTCCCCGCACAGTTCAGCCAGATATTCTGTGTGTCCGGGGTGTGAAAATCCCGCATCATAGAGTGCTTTTTTATTAATAGGGCAGGTGACCAGAGCAGAGGCCCGTCCATCGCGTGCAAGGTCCACGCCAATCTTAATGGCTTCAATCACCCCATGAGCATCATTGCTGTGAGATTGCCCGGCTGTAGCCTTCATGCCTTCGGGCAATTGCAATACAGACAGCGCATCTGGGGGGAGCGAATTGAAGTTGTCAGTCGATACGGATTCAACTTTCAAATCCTGCCCAATACCAAGCGTGGCAGCGCGCGCCTGCAGTAGAATTTCATCACCAATCACTACGAATTCAGGCAGAGAAGCTGCCTTTCGCTGTAACCAGGCGGATAGAATGATATCTGGGCCAATACCAGCAGGTTCACCAATCGAAACGGCAATCGGAGCAATGCTCATCGATAAATTATGGTTGCACTTTTGCGCAATTGGGCAAGATAATCATCAGAAACCTTACTTCCTTTTTTGCCAAAATTAGCGAATTCTTTAGACTGGCCCACAATTTGAGCCGTGCGGTCATCAGAAATGCTGCGCTTGGAGCAAACCGCCATCAGTT
>JAESSK010000056.1 GCA_016764155.1 Rhizobiaceae bacterium | reverse complement strand
AGCGGCCATGGCGAGAATGGCGCGTTCCGCGAGGAATTTGCTGAAATGCCATGGGTATTTCACCTCATTCCAAATATGACAGCGCTTGAAAATGTAGCTGTCCCCCTCGAATTGGCCGGTGATGAAAACGCCCTCGCAAAGGCAGAAAAAGAGCTGATCGCCGTTGGCCTCGGTGAGCGCCTTACCCATTATCCAACCGAAATGTCCGGCGGCGAGCAACAGCGTGTGGCTTTTGCCAGGGCCTTAGCTCCCAATCCAAAAATCCTGATAGCAGATGAACCCACCGGTAATCTGGACGATGAAACCGGCCAGCAAATCACCGATCTGCTGTTTGAAAAGCAGCGGGAACGCGGCATGACGCTGGTATTGGTCACCCATGACCGCGCATTGGCTGAAAAATGCCAACGTGTCGTGCGCGTGCGTTCCGGCGAGATTGAACAATCTGTACCTATCAGCAAACCCGTCGCCCGCAAACGCGCGCCTAAAAAACAAAAGCTCGGTTAAACCATGGCTTCCCGATCAAAACAGTTCAAACCCGGCATTGGCCTTGCATGGCGCTTTGCCATACGTGAATTGCGTGGCGGTTTGCGCGGATTTTATGTGTTTCTTGCCTGTATCGCTTTGGGCGTTGCTGCAATATCCGGCGTGAATTCCGTTGCCCGCTCCATCACCCACTCGATATCTGCTGAAGGACAGACCATTTTAGGGGGCGACGCTTCCTTTTCCATTGTTCAGCGAGATTTACCCGATAAAGAACGCCAATTCCTGAACGATAACGGAGAAGTCTCGCGACTGACCCGCACAAGAGCCATGGCAAGATTGCCAGCTAACGCAGGTCAAAAAGAAAATCAGACGCTGATCGAGCTAAAAGCAATTGATGAAGTCTATCCCTTGTTCGGCAAGTTTGTGGGACATAAGGGCGAACTTTCAAGCGCCGATCTCAAAGCCAACCTCGCAATTGTTGACCAAATCCTGCTCGATCGACTGGAAATATCGATCGGCGACAGCATCAATGTGGGAGAAACCAGTTTCACCATTACCGATACAATCAAAACCGAGCCGGACCGGATTGGCGAAGGCATCGGTTTTGGCCCCAAAGTCATCGTCTCCCACGCAGGAATGAAGGCCACAGGGCTAATCAAACCCGGCTCGCTCATTCGCTACACCTATAATTTGAAACTCAAAAGCGCTGACTCCAAGATTCTTAAAAAAATTATTAAGTCGGCTAAGGATGATTTCTCATCAACCGGCTGGCGGGTCCGTTCGCGGGAAAACGCCGCCCCTGCTTTGTCACGCAACATAGAACGCTTTTCACAATTCCTGACCTTGGTCGGCCTAACATCCCTGATCGTTGGCGGTGTTGGTGTGGCTAATGCCATTAGAGCCTTCCTCGAAACAAAACGCCCGGTGATTGCCACTTTCAAATCCCTCGGCGCGCCTGGCGCTCTGATATTTCAAGTCTATTTGTTTCAAATTCTGGTATTGGCTACCATCGGCGTCTTTGCCGGCTTAATATTAGGAGCGCTGGCCCCCATCGCGGCTGCAGGCGCCCTTTCCGGCTTGCTGCCTATGTCAGATGAACTCGTATTTTTCCCTGATGCTCTGGCCCTTGGCGCAGTCTACGGCATGTTGACCGCTTTTTCCTTCGCGGTCTGGCCATTAGGAATTGCCCGTGATGTACCTGCTGCTGATCTGTTTCGCTCAACCGGGTTCAATCAAAAATTCTGGCCTCGCCCCTTCTATCTGATAATGCTAATTGTCAGCATAGGCGTGCTGGTAGGGCTTGCGGTCTTCCTTTCCGAAAACCGTTTCATTTCGATCACCTTCATCACAGCCATTGGCATTGCCTTCGTCCTGTTACGACTGGTATCGATCCTCATCCAGTGGCTTGCAAAAAGAGCCCCTCAAATCAAATCAGCCGAACTTCGCATGGCGGTAGGTAATATTCACCGTCCGGGATCATTGACCCCTTCGGTGGTTTTATCCCTTGGTCTCGGCCTTGCTTTGCTGGTGGCTCTCGCGCTGATTGATGGAAATTTACGCCAGCAAGTGGGCAATAACATTCCCAATCAAGCCCCGGACTTCTTCTTTGTCGATATTCAAAACACCGAAATTGACAGCTTTCGTAGCAAGTTGAGCGAATTGGCACCCGATTCAAAAATCATTTCCGTTCCCATGCTGCGTGGCCGGGTGTCTGAATTAAAAGGCATTCGGGCGGAGGATTACGACACCTCCAAGGGAGGCGGCTGGGTTTTGCGCGGAGATCGCGGCATCACCTATTCCAAACGCCTGCCTGAAAACTCCACCCTTGCCAAAGGCCAATGGTGGCCTGAAGATTACACTGGCGAGCCGTTGGTATCATTTGCTTCAGAAGAAGCCGGTGAACTCAACCTCGATGTGGGCGATATGATTTCCGTTAATGTGCTCGGACGTACGATCGAAGCCAAAATTGCCAGCCTGCGCAATGTGGAATGGGAAAGTCTCGGTGTGAATTTTGTACTAGTGTTCTCACCCAACACCTTTGCTGGTGCGCCCCATTCATTTTTGACCACCCTGATGATTGACCAGTCCACGGAAAACACCTCTGAACCTGTAAATGACGGCATGGTGTTACGCGAAATCACCAAATCCTTTCCTGCGGTCACCAGTGTTAGGGTGCGCGATGCCCTCGATACAGTTAACCGGCTAATTAGCCAGTTATCTACAGCCATCCGTGCAGCTGCTTCTGTGGCACTATTATCTTCGATACTCGTTCTAGGTGGCGCCCTTGCAGCAGGGAATCAGGCCCGCATCCACGATGCAGTGGTGTTTAAAACCCTTGGTGCCACTCGTATAACACTGATAAAAACCTTTATTTATGAGTATGCTATTTTGGGAACCGCTACAGCTATTTTCGCAGTTTTGGCGGGTTCACTGGCCTCGTGGTTCGTTATTTCGCAGATTATGAAATTCCCTTCCGTCTTCCTGCCATCGGTTGCAATCTTTACCTTAGTGGTCGCTTTGGTGCTCACCGTCGGGTTTGGATTGATCGGAACGTGGCGCATATTAGGTCAAAAAGCGGCTCCCTTCCTGCGAGAACTTTAACTATTTCACGAAAAATCGATAATAATTTTGAACCTTTACCCTTGCCGAACCGCCTATTAATACGCATATTAGGTTGAATAGCGCAGTTCGTTTTCTTTCGGCGCGAATTTTTTGTGTCTTTTAAACCAGGAGAAAATGGTTTCATGGCTGACTTTAGACAAGATCAATCACGTTTTGGCAGTGCTGCGGAACAAGCAGGCGTTGAATTTGATGCCGGCCTTCGCGCTTACATGCTGAGAGTTTATAACTATATGGCATTGGCATTGGCCGTTACCGGCATTGCTGCACTGGTTACTTTTAATATGGCAGTCAGTGGTGGCCAACTTACTGAGTTTGGCACATTGATGTTCGCAAGCCCGCTAAAATGGGTTGTGATGCTCGCACCTCTGGGCCTTGTGTTCTTTCTGAGTGCCAAAATAAACACCATGAGCGTGAGTGCAGCCCAGACAACATTCTGGGTTTTTGCCACCCTTATCGGTGTATCCCTCTCGACCATCTTTTTGGTCTATACGGCAACGTCCATTGTACAAACCTTCTTCGTTACCGCCGCAGCCTTCGCTTCGCTTAGCCTCTATGGTTACACAACCAAACGCAGCCTGAGCGGCATGGGTTCATTCCTGATGATGGGCCTGTTCGGGTTGATCATTGCTTCTGTGGTGAATATTTTCATGCAATCTTCCGCCATGCAGTTTGCAATCTCTGCCATCGGCGTACTGATTTTTGCAGGCCTCACCGCTTATGACACTCAAAAAATCAAGGAAATGTATGATCACGTTTCCCACGATGAGACCATGATGGGCCGAGCTGCCATTATGGGTGCGTTGAAACTCTATCTAGATTTCATCAACTTGTTCATGTTCCTGCTGCATTTCCTCGGCAACCGCGAATAGTTGAACCGACCATATCTATTAGAACGGCGCCTTTTTGGCGCCGTTTTTGTTTGGAGAATATAAAATGCCCGTGAACATCCGTAATGCCTGCAAAGATGATTTACCTCGCATAACCGAGATTTATGCAAATTCGGTCTTAACTTCCACTGCTAGTTTTGAAACCACACCACCCGATCTGGGCGAGATGCAGCAACGCTTTTCCGCCCTGACCGAAAAAGCCTACCCATATATTGTGGCAGAACTTGACGGTCAAATCGCTGGTTATGCCTATGCAGGCCCCTATCGTTCGCGCTCGGCCTATGATTGGAGCGTTGAATCAACNATCTATCTCGATCCGCAATATCAGGGGCACGGCATCGGAAAATTATTGCTGTTGGCACTTCTAGAGCGCAGCACTGAAGCCGGTTTTCGCCANATCATCGGGGTCATTGCCACCGACGACAAAACCCCAAACCTGGCNTCCATTGGCGTACACAAGGCCTGCGGATTTGAGATTGCGGGAAACATCAAAAATGTCGGCCGAAAACACGGCATTTGGCTGGATACAGTAATCATGCAAAAAGCCCTTGGCGAGGGCAGCAACACGCCACCACCCAACGGTGATTGAAGCGCTTAAACGGTCGTAAATTTGGTTTTTTTGTCCAAAACCTTGAGCACGTTTTTTAATTCATGCCCGCGCTTGAGTATCTGACCAGTGGCATTCACCACTGAAAAGGCACCCTGCTTTTTTGCCAGTTTGGGGTTTTTTTCAACCGTAAAAAGAGGTCTATCACTGGTTCGGTGGAAGATTGAAAAGACCGCCCGATCAGTAAGCATATCAATGGCATAGTCGCGCCATTCTCCGGTTGCCACCCGGCGGGAATAAACCTGCAAAATCATGTAAAGTTCGGTTTTATGGAAGGCGATAATTTCAGGCGCTGCTTTTTTGGATTTGGGATGAAGCTGGACGAGATTACTAGATTTCCCGCTTACGTTTCCCATCCGAAGCACTTGCGCCATATTGATTCGCTTTCTCCTATACCGATAGCTCTAATCATGGATTGCAAAGCACATAATTGCAAGCTCGAGGAGACTGGGCCCTCGATTGCAAAAACCTAGAAATCACAAAATCGCCCTATTTTGGACATTTACCGGACAGTTTTAAGGTTAATATTGGCTTTGTTACCTCGGATGGTCCGGTCAACCTTCCTAAAACCTGCCCCCCAGCCCTTTAGGAGTGGTGGCCGGACCTCTGTTCGAGGGTAGCTAATCCCCGATACTATTAGACCGGCTATTGCCGGTCTTTTTTTGTAATTTGCTTGGGTTGAGAGGTTGGAACCTTCTACAGGTCCGTAATCATTGCCGCACCGACAATGGCGCCTGGCGTGCCCTGTTTGGTCATGCGTTGAAGCACAAGGGCACATGAGTCAGCACCGATGCGTTTGATTTCATGCAATGGCAGGGTGACATGAATGGATTGGTTATTTTCCACCATTCCCACCATCTGAATATCCTGGACAACGTTGGAATATTCCAAAACTTTTCCGTGATTTTCGCCGCGCTTCACATCAACCTTTTGACGATTGTTGAAATAGACAATCCAAAGGGTCGTATTCTTAGAATCTTCGGTGGCTGCCACATTAACAGTCATGCCATCAGCGGTAAAAGACGTTTCGATAGGAACGGTCAGCCCGTTCGAGCCTTTGGAATGCTTTGCAATTGCTTTACGCAATTCACTCTCATGGGACCCAACCACATGGACACGGCCATTAACGATNGCCTGAGGTGTATAGATCTGGTTTTGCCCAAGGGTAACCGCATAACGGCGTTGCCGCGTCGTATTGGCTTTGCTGGCAAAAGAATCTTTCCAGCCAAGATAGTCCCAATAATCCACATGCCAGGCCAATGCGAGGGTATCTTTTTCCATTGCCAGTTTTCCCAGCAACTTGTCTGCTGGCGGGCATGATGAACAACCCTGACTGGTGAAAAGTTCCACCACTGCCTTGGGCGTCATAACCTCGACAGCATTAGCCGGTTGCAATTGAACACCGGCAATTAATAATAATGGCAGCAGTGTTTTCAGTAACTTACTCATAGTTTTCCTCGCGTTTCACCCGATAGGATGAGTTGCAATTCTCCAAAATCCAGTTCCTAGAACATAATGTATGGAAACGCCCGATAACAAGCGACTCACATTTGGGTTATGAGTTAACACGGAAACGAATATGCCATCGACCCTTATGAATCGATGGCATAGTTCTTGTCAAAATTTTGAGAGGCTTTTTAAGCAGCCCGGTTCAAATTGCGTAATACGTAATGCAAAATACCGCCATTACGGTAATAATCCAGCTCATCTTCCGTATCGATGCGGCAAAGCAAGGTGATTGTTTTGGTGTCACCATTTGCAAATGTAATTTCCGCTTCCATATTCTGGCGTGGTTTAAGATCAGCCAGACCTTCAATGCTAACCTGTTCGCTACCGGTCAGACCAAGGGAATCCCAGCTGTCATCGCCTGTAAAGACCAGAGGCAATACGCCCATGCCAACCAGATTGGAACGGTGAATACGTTCAAAGCTCTCAACAATCACAGCACGAACACCAAGAAGAATGGTGCCTTTCGCTGCCCAGTCACGTGATGAACCTGTGCCATATTCCTTACCGCCGAAAATAACCAGCGGCACATTTTCTTGCTTGTAACGCATGGCCACATCATAGATCGCACCTTCTTCGCCAGAAGGATAATGAGTAGAATAACCACCTTCAACACCGTCAAGCATCTGGTTTTTNATGCGAATATTGGCAAATGTGCCCCGCATCATCACCTGNTGGTTACCACGACGTGANCCGAATGAATTGAAATCAATTGGTCGAACCTGATGATCGCGAAGATAATCGCCTGCCGGNCCGTCGCCCTTAATAACACCAGCCGGAGAAATATGATCGGTAGTGATGGAATCTGCAAAAAGTCCCAATACTCGAGCTGAATTGATGTCTTCAACCGCATCAGGCTCCATGCTCATACCTTCAAAATATGGCGGGTTCTGAACATAGGTTGATTGCTCATCCCAATCATAAGTGGCGCCACCNGATGTATCGATAGCCTGCCAGCCCTTATCACCGGTAAACACATCGCCGTAACGTTCACGGAACATATCTTCGGTAACGCATGTACGCATCAATTCAGAAATTTCATGCGAGCTAGGCCAGATGTCTTTCAAATAAACATCGTTTCCATCTTTATCTTGNCCGATCGGGTCCGTGGTCAAATTCACATTCAACGAACCGGCAATAGCATAAGCAACAACCAGTGGCGGCGAAGCCAGATAGTTGGCGCNAATATCCTGAGAGATACGGCCTTCAAAGTTACGGTTTCCAGAAAGTACGGAACAAGCAACCAGATCATGGTCATGAATGGCTTCCGTGATTTCTTCCGGTAATGGTCCAGAGTTACCAATACAAGTGGTACAGCCATAGCCAACCAGGTTGAAACCCAAAGCATCAAGATCAGCGCTAAGATCAGCCTTATCAAGATAATCAGTCACAACCTGAGAACCCGGAGCCAGAGAGGTTTTTACCCATGGCTTGGAATTTAGACCCAATGCACGGGCTTTTCTCGCTACCAAACCAGCGGCAATCAAAACAGATGGATTGGATGTGTTAGTGCAGGAAGTAATCGCTGCAATCACCACATCGCCATTGCCCAGATCATAATCTTGACCCTTAACCGGGCCACGCTGATTATTCTCATAAGCTTTAAACTCTGTTGCCATGGCTTGGGCAAAAGCTGTATCGCCATCAGAAAGAGAAACACGATCCTGCGGACGCTTTGGTCCGGAAATTGAAGGAACCACATTTGCCATATCAAGGCCAAGGCTTGATGTGAAAACAGGATCAGCACTGTTTGAATCGCGCCACATGCCCTGAGCCTTAGCGTAAGCTTCAACCAAAGCAATTTGATCGGCTTCGCGGCCAGTGGCCGTCATGTAAGAAATCGTATCATTATCGATCGGGAAGAAGCCGCAGGTAGCACCATATTCTGGAGCCATATTGGCAATCGTTGCCTGATCTTCAAGGGTCAAATTATCAAGGCCTGGACCGTAAAATTCAACAAATTTACCGACCACGCCTTTTTGACGCAACATTTGCACAATCGTCAAAACCAGATCGGTAGCAGTTGTACCTTCAGGCATTTTGCCTTCAAGACGGAAACCAATCACCTCAGGAACCATCATGGTAACCGGCTGACCAAGCATCGCTGCTTCAGCTTCAATACCGCCAACACCCCAGCCAAGAACGGAAAGGCCGTTGACCATTGTAGTGTGACTATCGGTACCCACCAAGGTATCTGGATAGGCAACGGTTTTACCATCGATATCCTTGGTCCATACGGTTTTTGAGAGATATTCAAGATTTACCTGATGGCAAATCCCGGTTCCAGGAGGAACAACGCGGAAATTATCAAACGCAGTCTGTCCCCATTTCAAGAAAGTATAACGTTCGCCATTGCGTTGATATTCACGGTCCACATT
>JAESSK010000055.1 GCA_016764155.1 Rhizobiaceae bacterium | reverse complement strand
AAATTGCATGGACTTTGCGTTTCATTTTTTGGCGATCACGAATAACCGCTGAAAGGCTCTCCAAAATCTCGCGAAGATTGCCACCGGTCGTAGACTGGATGGAAACAGCAGAAACCAAAAGTGGTAAATCGTCGTGGCCCACTCTTTCGTAAAGCGAAATTAGAGCGGTGACCAAATCTGAACCATAAGTTATTTCGTCAGAGACAAGGCCAAATTCCGTGCCGATGGGATCGGGCATTTCACGCGCAACCGTGGTGATGGCGATCGGCACCGGGTGGCCTGCTTTCAAACTACGAGTAATCAGGTCGACTGCTTCAGGCAATTGATCGGCAAAGGCTCTCAATTTCTTGGAACGTCGACGCTTCATCCAGAATACCGGCAGCAAAAATGCCAGAATTGGGAACCCGATTAGGACGGCGATGACTGATTTAGTAAAAAAAACTAACGCCAGAAGGATGATAAGCAGGTAAATAATATAATATAATCCGGCCTTCTTTAGCCCAGTAGTAAAGCCTGCCTGGACGAACAGGATATTCAGCCATTTCATCGGTAAAATCAGATTGCCGTCCTGATCCATGCCTCGTTCTTTGCGAAGCTGGATGAGGATATCCTTTTGACTGACACCATCTATATCGCTGGATGCCATACGTCGATTAATGCGTTTTCGATCTTTTGCGGTTGAGGAAAATACCGCATAGCCGATTTCCACCAGCATCGCTGTCATCAGCGCTGCCGAAAGGAAAAAGACATGGACCATTCCAAATTCTGAAAAAAAGCTCATTTTTTCTGATTTACTCCAACCTAATGCCGGGTTCAAACATCTCGCCGGGCAATTCAATACCCATGGCAATCAAATCTTCGAGGAAGCGCGGACGGACGCCCGTTGCTTCAAAATGGCCTTCTATTTCGTTATTTGGGCCAAGGCCGGTTCGTTTGAATTTGAATATTTCCTGCATCTGGATAACGTCACCTTCCATGCCGGTAATTTCTGATATGGAAGTGACTTTACGTTGACCATCGGACAGTCTTGTGAGCTGGACAACCATATGAATAGCGCTGGAAATCTGGCTGCGGATGGAATTAACAGTCATCGGCATGCCGGTCATTCCCAACATTTGTTCGAGGCGAGACAGTGAATCGCGCGGTGTATTGGCGTGGATGGTGGCCATGGAACCTTCGTGGCCGGTATTCATTGCCTGAAGCATATCAAAGGCTTCCTCGCCGCGAACCTCACCAAGGATTACCCGATCGGGACGCATACGCAGGGCGTTTTTCACCAGATCGCGCTGTTTGATTTCACCGACGCCTTCATTGTTTGGAGGCCGGGTTTCCATACGTCCCACATGGGGAATATGGAGTGCTAGTTCAGCGGCATCTTCAATGGTTATGACACGTTCTTTTGGCGANATGAACGCGGATAAGGCGTTCAACATGGTGGTTTTACCGGTGCCGGTACCGCCTGAAATAATGGTTGTCATGCGGGATGACACTGCGTGTTCCAGCAATAGAGACATTTGAGGTGCCAGCGCGCCAAANTCTTCNAGTTTTTTAAGACTTAATTTATTGGCAGAGAATTTACGAATGGAAACCAACGGCCCGTCAACGGCGATNGGGCGGATGGCGGCGTTNAAGCGGGAACCATCNGCCATACGCGCATCGCAGGTCGGGCTGGATTCATCAATGCGTCGGCCCACATTGGCAACGATTTTATTGACCACACGCAGCAAATGCGCCTCGTCCTTGAAAGGAATATCGACTGGTTCTAAAACACCGTTGATTTCGATGTAACAGTTTTTATGGCCATTGATCAAAATATCGGAGATATCCGGGTTGCGCATGAGGGGTTCAAGCGGACCGAGGCCCGTCATCTCATCAACAAGCGTGCCAACGAATTCATCCAGTTCTGCGGTATTCAAAGCAAGGCGTTCGCTGGCTACATAATCNGAAACGAACTTGTGAATTTCCATCACCAATTCTTCTCTTGGAAGTTTTTCTAAAGCGACCAGATTGAACTCTTCCAGCATTTTTCTATGGAGAACGATTTTTGCGTCCAGTATGCGTTGACGCGATGCGGAAACAGCGGTTGTTCCTTCGACAATTTCATCAGGCTCTGGCTGAGGAGGGACGGGAGCTTCTTCGGTTTCAGGCACAGCTTCGCTGGTTGAANGCTTGCTCGGCTCGTCGTCGAACATTAATGCATCATTATCGAACTTCAAAAAGGCTGAAAATCTGTTAGACATTGGTTTTACTCACTGTTCAGCTGGCTTTGCGCGTCAGCAGACGGCGACCAAGGGACATCAGTCCTGATAATTTGTCGTCTTTTTGGGTGTCTTCTGCTTCATCTTCTAAGATGATGCCCTTAAGAGCCGCTGTGACGTTATTATTGGCTTCGATTGTTGTGAGTGGTACGCCGCGATCAACCGCGTCGCGTACCAGCAGGTAATTATTCGGGATGCCGCCGGCGAGATATTCTCCCAGTGTGGCTTCCACATCGGTGTAATTGAGACCATTTTCGTTTTTGCGCTGATCCATGCGATTGACGATGACTTTGGGATCAGCCTGACTGCCGATTCTTTCTTCAACGGCATCNANCANACGNTTTGCGTGGCGAANGGAGGGAACAGTCATATCAGCAATGATGAACAACCGGTTGGAACCCATGATGACGGTGTCNGTCCATGGAAACCAGACACGCGGCAAATCAATCACCACATAGTCGAAATAGGCAGATACCAGATCTAATAAACGCACCACGAGGGCCGGTTTGAATGTGCGCATTTCAGTGGGGTGGTTTGGCGCAGAAATTACGGAAAGCCCGCTATCATGTTTGGATAGCATGACGTCGAGCAATTGACGGTCGAGACGCTCAGGCGCGTTTTCAATTTCGCTGATATCAAAACGGGGTTCGATATCCAGATATTCAGCGCATGAACCGTGCTGGAAATTTAGATCAACAACACAAGTTGTGCGGCCAAGCGGTTTGCCGTGGCGATTAAGAATGGCGGCAGTTTCAAGCGCTACCATCGTCGTGCCAACGCCACCAGAAGCTGGCATGAAGGCCAGAAATTGCGGCTCCATCTGAGCATCTTCGCCCGATTGCTTCAGAGCATTGTTACAGGCCCGAACGAGATCTGAGGTTTGAACCGGTTTGGCGAGAAAATCTGCAACCTTTAACTGGATCAGAATGCGGGTTGCTGCAGGGCTGAAATCGCTCGATATAACGATGATTTCGGTTTTTGCGCCAAGCATGCGTTTGATCTTTTGCAGGCTTTCAAAATCTTCCACATTACTGGCGTCAAGATCCACAATAATGGCGTCACACTCCATGTCGCGGATTTCCGCGCCAATTTCGCCAATGGTTTTGTTGATGCAAACGAAGTTTTGCTGCTCATTGTTTGAAAACGCGCCCTTGGCAAGTGCCACAAGTTCTGTGTCATGCGAAATCATCGCCAGATTTCGTATCTCGCCGGGCTTNCCTTGATCTGACATGTTAAGTTCCCCGCGTGAATCGAGTTTTTGCTGNATGGTTCATCGGCATCTTATCGAGCTATGTCTTGTATTTGGCCGCCACTGGAATTTGCCGAAGATACAACTTCTGGATTTCGGTATCTTTTTACGGCGGCTGCCTGTCGTTTTCCGTCGGTTGGAATATCCGTATTGTCAAAGCCGTCGGGCCATGTGTCGACCACGCTGATTGCCTCATTGGCGGCGAGGGCCTCACCTGCAAAGGATGTTATGCCTTCGTGACGGGACAAATATTGGTTGCAGCCGGTCAAAGAGGTCACACCTGCGAGTAATATCGCGGTGAAGAGCACCGGTGTTTTTTTCATTTGGTTTGCCATGATGTTTCCTATGCTCAATCCAGAGAGATCACGTGGCCGGAGCGCAATGTGCCAGAATTCGCGGCTGCCAGTTTGCGCAAATGGGCGCGGTTTACTTCCAATTTGCCATTCACAAACAAATCCAGATCATTGGCTGGAAGCGTTGCAGACAAAGGCGTTTCAATTCGGGTTCCCGGTGCGATAGGTCTAACCAGGCGCGGGGTTACAATGATCACGAGATCGGTCTGTTTTTTACGGAAGGATGAACTTCTAAACAGTGCACCGATGATNGGTANATCGCCAAGCCATGGGAATTTTCGCAAGGTGTAATTGGAGGTTGATTGCAGCAGGCCTGCAATAACGAAGCTTTGTCCGTCACGCAATTCTACTGTGGTTTCTGCACGGCGAACGACCAGACCAGGAATTTCAATGCCACCGAATTTTACCGAGGTGGTCGGATCAATTTCACTCACTTCAGGGGCGATTCTTAGATGAATCAGGCCGTTATCAAGAACGGTTGGTGTGAATTCCAGCCCGACACCGAACTTTTTGAATTCGACGGTTACTTCACCATCGCCAGCGGAAATTGGAATNGGGAATTCACCACCTGCAAGAAAACTAGCGGTATCGCCGGAAAGGGCAACAAGGTTTGGTTCTGCCAAACGGCGGGCAACGCCGCGGCTTTCCAACGCATCAAGAAGAACGTCAACGCTCATGCCTTGATCGATTAGATTTCCAACCAGTCTGCCAAAAGGAACAGAGCCAGAAACCANNGCAGATGCAGAGGAGAANAGGGCTCCACTATTGGTCCCAAAGGTCGTTCTACCATCGGTGCCGCTAAGGCCGATACCAAGAGATTTGGTTTTTGATCTTTGTGCCTCNATGAAGCGNACTTCGAGCTTNACTTGCNGTGAACCCCGTACGCTGNTTGAATCAATGATGTTCTTGTCGAATTGCTTAGCAATTCTGCGGGCCTTTGCNGCGGCAACGGAGCTGTTTGCTTGGCCGGTTAAAACCACGCGACCATTAGCTGTTTNTGCCCGNATTNTTGATTTTGGAAGCGCTGATCTCAGNGTCTGGTTCAGGCTTTCTGTATTGGCGCCGACCTGAACATCCATCATGCCGACCAATTGTTTTTCTTCGTTATAAAGTGCGATGCCNGTTGATCCGACTTTCGAACCGATCAGATAGAAAGAACGGTCGGTTAGCGGTTTTACCACCAATATTTCAGGGTCACCCACAACGATCTCGCTGAAAGATGCATCCGTGCGAATGGTCTTTGGCAGAGCCTTGGCAATTCTGATGGTTTTGGTGCTGGTAGANGCNGAAAGGTGNACAATGTTGCCAGCATAGGCNGCNGTTGCCAGNAGAGANACGCAGGCAAATGCCGGGAANGCNACAGCNGNGGCAAGTACTATACTGGCCAATTTTGAACGATAGGATCGTTTGTATGGATGCTTGTTCATTGTTATGCCCCTAATTCTGTTCGTCTTTTTTAGGTTCTTCGATACGAACCTGAACTTCTTCTTCGTCAATTTTGTAAACCACAGTGATGGTCTTTGTTTTTTTCTTTTCATCCTCTTGAAGGAATGACAGGAAATTGGTGGTCGCCGGTTGNTCTTTCTTTTTGACGGGTTTGCCGCTTAAATCTGTTCCGGTAATCTCGCTGGTCTCTGAAAATTGTGCATCGCCGGTGCTTCGNAGCAGNAGGGAAAGAGTGCCCATGGTTCTTGCTAATGCCAAACGCTGAGCGCCATTGGTATCTGTTTCAAGGGTTACCGATTTTGCGATCTTGGCTGTCTCATTGCGCTGGTTAGCCTTTTGATCGACGGTCAGAATTTTCACATTGGCCATAATGATGCTGGCTGATGGGGATTCNGTTTTGCGATCTCTGCGGGTAAAAATGATATCCACCCGGTCGCCGGGCTGGACAAATCCGCCAACACCATCGACCATATTTACAGGAATAGTTACCGCGCGCATGCCTTCGGCAATGATGCCTGCCAAACCGCCGCGGCCACCTTTGCCACTGAGTTTTGATGCCAAAACCGGCTCGCCTGGTTGAATTGTTGTGAGGACCCTGCGTACATCTTTGCCGGTGAGTTCGCTCGCGCTGGAGAAACTTCCCTCCGGGCGATGCTCTGCCGGCCACGGAATTTCTTTCAACATGGATGCTTCGAGAGGCTCGCCGAAATTTAATTGTGTGGTGGCAAC
>JAESSK010000054.1 GCA_016764155.1 Rhizobiaceae bacterium | reverse complement strand
TTCGTAATCCGCTAAAGGCATACGCAAGCCGCTTTCGCGGCCTTTTAGTAAACCAACGTTTGAATAGTTTTCCAAAACCGTGGCCAACAGGGAGATCCCGTCATCACTTTCGTGAGGAGAACCCCATGTACTGATATCATCAATCCATGTGCCCGCCATCAAATCAGCGCCGATTGCCGGAATGACTGCAATCGGTTTTCCCTTTGCTGGCAAGACCAAAAACCATGGCCGGGTCGGGCTTAGCCAGAATGCAGTACGAAAACCGGTGAAATAAAGCATTTCGGTTTCAGTGGTGAAAAACAGCGCGTCCAGTTTTGCTTCATGCATGGCAGATTGAGCACGCTCGCAACGCGCTTCAAATTCGCAATCGGCAAATCCCGAACTGTTCATAAAGTTCCTTCCGAAACAATGATGAGGGGATTATATCCATCTCCTTGATCGTCGGGCAATGATTTGATCTGACCAGCCANTCCNGCNGCACCCGAGGGGGTGGTNGCAATGCTTTTCTCTGCNANTTTCNCAACCGCNTCTTCNGCCTCTTCGTCCGNTACGCTCATATATTTGACATTNGAACGCTCCAGAATATCAAAGGCCAAAATGGATGGCGCTTTGCAATCCAGCCGCCCCATATTTGAAACCGGCCCCTCAACGGTAACAAGCTTACCAGCTTTTGAACTGGCCATAAGGCAAGTAGCAGCTTCGGGTTCAACGATTGTTATTTCAGGCTGTACCGCCCAGTTTTTGCGGATCATAAAGGTGATTGCCGCTGCCAATCCGCCAACGCCTGCCTGCAAATAAACATGGCTCGGCCACTTATCCTGCTTTTCAAATTCGCGCCGCATCTCCTCGGCCATAATTGTATAGCCCTCCATCACCAGCGAGGGCGGCACGGTATATCCTAGCCACGATCCATCAGCCAGTAAAATGTCTCCGCTTGTTTCCACATCCAACAGGGCTTCCGCAACGCTCTCGTCATAGGTCTGACTTGATCTGACGACATTTGCCCCCTGCCCCTGAAGACGTTTTTCAAACGCATCGGGCATTTCGCGTGCCAGATGGATTCTGGCATTGGCACCAAATATCCGCGCACCGGCAGCCACCGCCATGCCGTGATTGCCGGCACTTGCACAAACAAAGGTCAGTCCGTTTGCAAATGACTTTATCTGTTCGGAAGCAAAATCTTCAGGCGCCAGATCATTGCCCGAATGTTTTTCCCACGCCATCGCAATCAACCGCGCAACCGCATAGACCCCGCCAAGAGCCTTGAACGCGCCAAGGTTCATCCTTTGGGTTTCATCTTTAACCACAAGCGTCCCGCCAAACGGCTGCGCAATTTCTAGTAGAGGCGTTTCTTCATATGCCGGACACAAGCGCAAAAGTTGTTCGGGGATTGATGGATCAGGGACAAAAGTCATGGTTTATGAATACGTGTAATTACCGTTGCTGTAAATATTAGTAGGCTTTGAACAATTTATTCAATGCCTATGGCACCCAGCCGGACCACCGCTATTTGCGCTTCCACTTCACTTTCGGTGTCGTACCAGCGGCCTTTAAAACCGGATAGGCAATGGCCGTTAAATGGCTATTAATACGCTTGAGATCGCGAATAACATCGATGTGGACGGCGCTGGTCCCAATACTATCAGGCAGTCCGGAACCGATGCGTTCCAAATGGGTGCTGACGGAATTTCGCTCGATATCACGCACCTCTTCCTTTTTGGCATGGAGTAAAAGTGCGAGCTCTTCTTCTTCCGAAACAAAAGTGTTTATCGCCTGATCAAAACTTGCAACCACCGCCTCATGCAAGGCGGCGATCTCCGCCAATCCCTCGTCTGAAAACTGTATTTGCAGATGGGATTTCTTGGCTGCAAGCTCCATCAAACTGCCATCCACTATATCTCCGATATGTTCCATATTGGCCGTAAAACTGAGAACATCAAGCGCCCTTTGGCTTTCCCGCTCACTCAGTTTTCCCTGTAAAATTTTGGCAATATACAATTTGATGGCGTCGAACAACCGATCCACATCGTCATCCATCCGAACAATTTTTCTACGCAAATCATCATCATTTCCCCGCAACACCGGCAAAACAGCACGCACCATCGTTTGCGCAATATCAGCCATATTAAGCGCTTCACGCTTGGCCCCAGCAAGAGCTGCCGCAGGAGAGGTCAATGCATCCGGGTCCAGATGTTTGGGTTCTATCGTTCGACTTTCCTCGGAATTCGGCGGCAAAATATTGGCCGCCACCCGAAGGATGATAGAAGAAAATATCAAACCAGCCAGCGCCACAAGAATATTCAAAGCCAGATGGAAAAGCGCCGGAAGCAGCGACAGGGACAATGCAACATTAGCGCTATATGCCTCGATCGCATAACCGACAAATGGATAGATAGCGACAACACCAACTGCCCGGATCAGCAAATTGGCCGTCACCGGTATGCGCGCTTCAAGCTTCGCATTCCAGTTAGCAACCACCGGCAAAAGTGCACCGCCAAGATTGGCACCAAGCACCAGATATAGCCCGCTATCAATGCCTAAAAACCCAGAAGCAACAAACCCGATCGAAAGCAGCACAATCGCCAGACTGGAGTGGGCAAAATAGGTTAAAATTATTGCAAAACACACCAGAATAGGCGGCTGGTTTTCAAATATCTGCACAATGGTCGCAAATTCATCAAAGGTTGAAAGTTCCGCCGCCGTCCGCCCAATCATCGACAAAGCCAGCAAAATCATGCCGAGGCCGGAGAACGCCCGAAACAAATTTCGGCGCTTGGTATTTTCCGTAGAGAGATATCCAAACACCCCGACGATCAACAAAAACGGTGCCAGTACGGTAATTTTCTGCGACGCAATTAGCACCGCAATGGCGGTACCGATATCGGCTCCAAGCACGATCAAAAAAGCTGTCGCTGTAGTCATAATCCCGTTACCGGCAAAGGAAGCCGCAATCATGGCGGTAGCCGTACTACTTTGCAGCAAAGCGGCCACAAACAACCCGGATAAAAATGCCGGAATAATACGCCCTTCGGCACGGCTGGCCAGCCGCTTCAGCTCGGTGCCATAGGCACGCATCACGCCNGTGCGCACCATTCTCAGGCCCCACAGCAAAAGCGCTATAGCGCCGACAAGTTCAATAAAAACACTCATCGAAGTTCATTCCATTGGAGTAATGATTTTATCAATACGAGACCCTATTTTTCAGTAACGTGAGAGGCTTCTTCGNNTTTGTAATTTTTTTACTGATCCATCATCTGCCAAATGCAGATTTGTCAGCGCCGGGTCATCATGCTCCATGCGCCAGTTAAGCATTTTTTGCGCATATTCGAGCATCAATTCCCGATAAACCGGATCGGAAGAAAGATCATGAAATTCATTTGGGTCATTTTCAAGATCAAAGAACAAAGGTGGCAACCCTGAAAAATGCACATACTTATAGCGCTCCCCACAGATAATNTTGGCTGCACATTGTTTAATGCTCAATCCCAACGGAATTTCCTCTTCAAATTCATACGGGCTTCTAAGATCAAATTCTGCATGATATTCCTGTCGCCAGCCCTGTGGCTGTAAGCCGGCGCAAAATGGTAACAAGGAATGCCCATCACACTGATCGGGAATTGTTACCCCGATTGCATCAAGAATGGTCGGCATCAAATCAATATTTTCGGTAAAAGCACCGACGACAGAACCACGAGACTTGTTGTTACTTTCACCGGGCACACGAATAATCAGGGGAATATGGAAGGTCTGGTCAAAATAACCAAACTTGGCAAACATCCAGTGATCACCCAATTGTTCGCCATGATCTGAGGTGAAGATGATTAGCGTATCCTCATAAGCACCGATCTTTTTGAGATGATCCAGCAAGCGCCCAATCTGCGCATCAACCTCCGACATCATACCAAAATAAGTCGNCTTTATCTGGCGTAAATCCAATTCCGAGATATCAAGATTATCGCGAGAATCGGCCCCATGGGTGAAATATTTCCCTCGTTGATTGTGCAGATAATGATCAGTCCACGGATGAACGGCAGCCTCTTCCTGCACGCTATCGCGGCGGATCGGTAGCGGCATTTTTTCCGCATCATACATATCGTGAAAAGGCTCNGGCACCACAAATGNAGGGTGCGGCGAATAAATCGACAAATGCACAAACCANGGATCNTCCTGCTGTTCGGACACATATTCAATCGCCCCATCAACCAGAAATGCAGTGCCACTATCTTCAGCCTTGAAACAAGTCGGGGCAAATGTCTTGCCCTTATTATTAGAGCCGGGATAGTCTGGTTGAGGTTTAAATANTCCCCAAAAATCATCCGGCAATTTATAACCCTTTGACTTGAGATCCGCCAGCCATGGCTCCCATTCACCGGTNAGCAAGGAACTCGACTCCATGCCCGGCAACACCCCCTCATACCCACCCGGCACATGATCACCNGAACCGTGATGGCGCGGATCAAGGCTAACATCCGTATAACCAAAAAGGGTTGGTGCATAACCGGCTTTGCGCGCCTCCANCGCCACATTAGTATGCCTTGCGTCAATTGGCGTACCGTTGAGGAGGGAACGATTATTTTGCANATACATGCCCGTATAAAGGCAGGCGCGCGATGGACCGCACGGGGTAGCCTGCGCGAAATGGCGTTTGAAAGTCACACCGTCAGATGCCAGAGCATCAAGATTTGGCGTCTTCACATGAGGATGNTCAAGAACGGAAAGGCACTCTCCGCGCCATTGATCCGCTGTTATAAAAAGAACATTCATAGCTGGTTCTCGTATTGGGAATTCGGGTTTGGATCAAAGCTCTAGCCAGCAATGGCAGCAANACGTTTCTTTTCACGTTCGCGGAAAATCACGTATATCGTTGCAAAGGTGACCGTCAGAACAACAAAAATAATGCCGATTACATTCACCGCCGGAGTAAGNCCAAAGCGCATGCGCGATCCAATTTCGGTCACCAGCGTATGGGAGCCNCCGATAGCGAAAATGGTCGTATTATANTTTTCAAACGATTGCAGAAAAGCAATCACGCTGGCNGTCAAAATNGTNGGNTTCAAAAACGGCATGGTAATCCGACGAAACACCTGCATGTGCGACGCACCAAGATCAAGGGCAGCTTCTTCAAGCGTCACATCCTGACGTTTGAGCCGAGCCATGAACATCAACATCGTATAGGACGAAATATAGGTTGCCTGCGCTACGGCAGCGGTAAACAAGCCACCCGATACGCCCCCTTCGCGCCAGAAAATCAAAGTGGAAATACCCAGAATAATACCCGGCGTCAGCAGCGGTGAAACCATAACGCCATAAAGCAATCCGTTGAAACGCGATTGCAAACGCGTAATCAAAAATGCACCNGCAAGTCCCAGCGGCATGGAAACAAGGATGACGCCGACAGCAATCGCGATCGAATTAATCAGCCCGGTCCACATACGGGTATCTTGTGCTAATACCCCAAACCATTTCCACGTGAAGCCCTTCCAGGTGGTGACGGAGGGTGTGTCGAATTCATTGAAACCGGCCACCACCATCAGGATTAATGGCAAGAACATATAGGCGAAGAAAATCACCAGATAGACATTCAGGATGATCTGGCTACCACGGCCAAAAGCGGATGAAGAAACATGACTCATTTGGCGATGTCCTTAATGCCAACTCCGAAAAACCGCATCATCATGAATATGAAAACGATGCAGGCAATCACCAGTGTGAACGCGTAAGCAGAGCCGACGTTCCAATTGCTCGATTCAAAGAACTTGTTGTAGATCAGCTGAGTGAACCATGGTTCGGCAATGCCGCGTGTCATAATGTTTGGCACCGCAAAGGAACCAGCNGACAGCATAAATGTCATGATGCACCCCACCGCAATGCCGGGCTTTGCATGGGGAATAACGATTTTGCGATGTATCTGCCATGTGGGTGCTCCCATATCGCGCGCCGCTTCAATTTGCGAACCGTCGAGCGTTTCNACCGTATTATAAATCGGAAACACCATGAACAGGATATAGGCGTAGATCATCGCGATAAANACACCAGCTCCACTGCCCAGAAAGGAAATTGGGTCAAAACCGAAAAAGCCCAATAGGAGGTTTGCCACCCCGTTATTGTCAAGAATCATCAGCCACGCNAAGACCCGCAACAATTCNTTGATNGAATANGGAATNATNANNAACAACATNATCAGCGCTGCTTTNCCNGGCGTTGCCACCTTGGCAACNGTAAAGGCAATCGGATAACACACGACAAACGCAATAATCGTAACGGCTACCGCTGCCCCGATCGTTTTCACAAATATGAAAAAGTGNCTGGCACCCATGAGCGTATAATTTTTAAAAGAGTAGATTTTCTCGGGCTTTATCTCGACCGCTTCCAGCTCTTTAATGGTCGATTTTTTGGCATCAATTTCAGCCGTAATTTTCGCAATTTTTTCCGTGCGCTCCGACGATTCCGCCAGCGCTTCCGCATCGGATATATCAAAACCCAGCGTATCAACNTCGTTNTANAATCTATCGATGCGGGTGGAGTTCATGGCAGCATCGCCGCCAATTTCCTTGTTCCAGAGCGATTGTTCGACCATGATCAANTGNGGNCCNACGATCATCCCGAGCACCCATACGGTAACCAGCCCGACAATTACCAGACTGAGTATAGGACCAAATGAGCGGCGCAGACTATTCATCGGCCAGCTCTCCGGTGGGAAGTATCATTCCGGCATTAGCATCAAAGCCAATGGTACAACTGTCGCCTGTCTCATATGATTCTAGATTGACATTGGTCTGGTGGACCGAGAACTTATCGCCATCCTGCAAGAAGTGCAGATTAACAAAAGCACCCTCTAGATCGCGGCGTTCATAGATAACTTCAATAGCGTTATCCAGCTTCNTCTTACCTGATTGCACACTCGTTTTTTCAGGGCGAACAAACAAAATAGCTTCACTACCAACGNTNANATTTTGCGGGTTGGTCCCNTGAAGAAGNCCATATTTCGTATCAATCACCGCACTTCCGTTGGTGGCCTCTTTGATNTTNCCNTTNNACATATTATTGGCCCCAACAAACGTGGCGGTAAAGGCNGTNGAGGGAGCGTTATAAACCTGATCGGTGGTATCCACCTGCTCGATTACGCCAGCTTTCATCACAGCAATACGATCCGACATGGTCAACGCTTCGCCTTGATCGTGGGTGATATAAATAAAAGTAACGCCGGTCTTGCGTTGAATATCGCGAAGCTCNGAGCGCATGTGTTGGCGCAGNTTCAAATCCAGCGCGGATAACGGTTCATCCAGNAACAACACCGCAGGTTCCACCGCAAGTGCCCGTGCAATNGCCACGCGNTGNCGCTGNCCGCCNGAGAGTTCGTCCGGTATTTTTTCGCCCTGATCCCCAAGCGCCACAAGATCAAGCAATTCCTGCGCCTTATCGTTGCGCGGACCTTTTGCCATGCCGCGCATTTCAAGACCAAANGCAACGTTTTCCCGGACGCTCATCAACGGGAACAAAGCTAGGCTCTGAAAAATAAGTGCGGTCGGCCGCTTATCCGGCCCAATCCCCGCCATCGATTTTCCGCCAATCAATATGTCGCCGGATGTAGGGTTTAAGAACCCGGACACCATGCGCAATATNGTTGTNTTGCCGCAACCCGACGGCCCAAGAATGGAGAAAAATTCTCCCGCTTTGATTTTCAAATTCGTAGGATGAACGGCGGTAAAATCGCCAAAGCGTATCGACACATCCCTCAGTTCGATGTCCATTCCCCGCATAATGCCCAATGCCTCTCAAATTCTCTAAATTTTATAAAATCCCGATAGAATAAGTTTTGCGGGGGCCTTTGATCAGGCTCCCGCAAATTCCAACCACTTAAAGAGCAGTCATTTTTTCTACATATTCCTGACGAACATTTGAGAACCACGGCGTAGACATTGGCCACCACCATAGATTATCGATCGCACCTTCAGGATAAGCGATTTTAAAGGCAGCCTTGCTTTCATCCGTAAGATGCGCAGCAGATCCAACTGCAGCCGAATTATACCCAGTATTGTTGGCAAACATGCCGCCAATTTCCGGTGTCATCAGGAAGTTCATCAGCTCGTAGGCTTGTTCNACATTGGTCGCACCCGATGGGATTGCCATTGTGTCCATCCAGCCCAATGCGCCTTCTTTAGGCGATGTGTAGATCCATTTCTTGTCTACATCATTGTGCAGTTTGATACCGGTGGTATCCCAAGTCTGGCCAATGGTGCAGCCACTATCGGTAAAGGCCGAAGTTGCTTCCGTCGCATTGTTCCAGAAAGCACCAATGTTTTTCTTATGTGGCTTCATGAATTCAAGGCAACCATCCATCACGCGGCGCATTTCAGCTTCGGATTTATAAATATCCATGCCGCGGTTTGAAGACACTTTGCCAATGGAATCGAGATAGATCGCAAGGGTAATCACCAGTGATTTTTGACGACCGGCAACTTTACCATCAAGGCCATCTTCCCACATATGACCGTAGGATAATTCGCCCGGCTTGAAGCTGTGGACGGAGCTGTCATAAGTCATGCCCTCTGTACCCCAGTCATAAGGAACAAGAAAACGCTTGCCACGTCGTGCAGCGCCAAGGCTCAGCGAACTGCGCCATACGGCAGGTTCAATCTGGTCAACCTTGACCTTGGATTCGTCGATCTCAGCCAGAAGATTGCCGTCGTCAAATTCAGGGCGGGTATCCACAGACGGGAACACCAGATCGAAACCCTTGCCACCAGAAGCTTTAAGCTTGCTTTGCAATTCTTCGTTCGAACCAAAAGTGGAAAGGTTGATTTTAATGCCCGTTTTCTTTTCAAAAGCACCCGAAATATTGTCTTTAATATAGTCGCCCCAAGCAAACACATTGACTTCGCCAGACGATGCCAAAGAGTCACGAATGAAGAACGGAGTAGTAGCCAATGCACCACCGGCTACAGCGCCTTTCAGCAAGGTTCGACGATTGAATTTTTTGGCCGCCATTTGAGTCAGCAGACTTGATTTATTTTTAGACATTAGTGGATTCCTCTAAACAGTTAAGATGGCCGCAAATGAGCAGCATTGAACAGTAACCGGAATTGGTCTTTCGAGTATTGTCCACTTTAGTCTCGTGCACAACTCCAATTAATCATAATTAGGCATCGTAACAGTTTCATGACTAAAACGAACACATTCAATAACCTTGCCCGCGCTCGCACAAAGCAGGCCTGCACGTATTGGGGATTGTCACAATTTTGTTACATAACTGACATATATTATTTATGATGCAGACTATCGCTCCGCCAGCCAAGCCATAGGAGAAATTGGCATGTTGAATAGAACCCCCACATTCGCAGCTCTGATGTTCGTTACAGCCACATTAGCGGCGACATCAAACCCTGCCTTTGCCCGCGATCAAATCAGCATCGTTGGTTCATCGACTGTTTTCCCGTTTTCAACCACCGTTGCGGAACGGTTCGGGAAAAGCACTTCTTTTAAAACACCCGTCGTTGAAAGCACCGGTTCTGGCGGTGGATTAAAGCTCTTTTGCAGCGGCGTTGGCGACAAACATCCCGACATCGCCAATTCATCCCGCCGGATCAAATCCTCCGAAGTCAAGAACTGCACCAAAAACGGCGTTGAAGAAATCATCGAAGTCAAAATTGGCTATGATGGTATCGTATTGGCAAATTCGCGCGAATCCGTGCAAATGGAAATATCTTTAAAAGACGTATTTCTGGCACTGGCCAAAAATATCCCGGATGGCGATGGTTCAACAAAGGCCAACCCATATAAAACCTGGAAAGACATCAATCCATCCCTCCCCGCGTCAAAAATTGAAGTGATGGGACCACCGCCAACTTCAGGTACACGCGACGCCTTTGTTGAATTGGCGATGGAAGGCGGCTGCAAAACCTTCGACTGGATTAACGATTTAAAATCGAACGATAGCGACGCTTACAAAGCCCTTTGCCACACCATCCGCGAAGACGGAGCTTTCATTGAATCCGGTGAGAACGATAATTTGATTGTGCAAAAACTAAGCGCCAATCCCGGCGCATTCGGCATCTTCGGATTCAGTTTTCTCGATCAAAATTCAGACACCCTTCAAGGCAGCAAAATCGATGGAGTTGCTCCGGAATTTGAAGAAATTTCAGACGGCAGCTATCCGGTTTCGCGCTCGCTCTATTTCTATGTAAAAAAAGCCCGCATCGGAAAAACTGACGGTATCGAAGAATTCCTTCAGGAATTCGCCAACGAAGCCGCATGGGGAGAAGAAGGCTATCTAACCGATAAAGGTCTTATCCCGATGGCAGAAGAAGAACGCGAAGAATGGACCAACAAGGTCAAAAACCTTGAAAATCTCTCCATGTAAGAGACCTGAGGCCCATTCATTCTTCAACGTTGATATGGATCATCAAGTGCCGGCAATAATTTGCCGGTACAATCACCAAATCCAATTAGATACCCATCTCCCCGGCATCGGCCGGAGAGCGTCACAATATCATTATCTTCAATGAATGAACGCACGTCGCCATTTCCCAGGATAAAGGGTTCCTTGCCGCCCCAACTAAGTTCCAGCATAGAACCTCGACTGGTTTTCTCCGGTCCAGAAATCGTACCAGAGCCAAGCAAATCACCCACCCGCATCGGACAACCCGAAGTGGTGTGATGGGCCAATTGTTGAGCAGCAGAGTAATACATCTCGCTGTAATTTGTGGTGGCGATGGTCGACGCTTCATTACGGCCATCAGCCTGTAGCAAAACCTCTAGCTCGATATCGTAAAGCATCGGCCCCGGCTCTTTCAGATAGGGAAGCAGTGGAAACTCGCGTTCCGGTGTATCTGTACGGAAAGGTTCAAGCGCTGCTTTAGTGACAATCCATGGACTGATGGTGGTCGCTGTCGCCTTGGCCTGAAACGGCCCAAGCGGCTGATATTCCCANGCCTGAATNTCNCGCGCTGACCAGTCGTTCAAAAGCACATANCCAAAGATCATGTCATCGGCNTCCTGCACAGTGAGCGGACGATCAGAACGTGTTCCGACAATCGTGCCAATTTCCAGCTCCATATCAAAACGCCTGCACGGTTCAAAAACCGGCACATCAGCATCATGAGGTTTAAGCTGTCCCCATGGTCGGCGAATATCTGTTCCAGAAACCACGACAGAAGAAGCCCGACCATTATAGCCAATCGGAATATGAAGCCAGTTCGGTGGCAGCGCATTTTCCGCCCCGCGAAACATCGTCCCTACATTCACCGCATGGTTTCGCCCGGAATAGAAGTCGGTATATTCAGACACAATGAAAGGCATGTGCATTTGCACAGAAGCCATCGGCACAAGGCCCTTCGATAGCTTGGCCTGAACATCGGTACTCGCATTTTCGCCCAGCATTTCCTGAAGGGTAGAACGAAAAGCAGCCCAAACCGTTGAGCCTTGCTCCATAAAAGTATTCCAACACGGTTGATCAAATACAGGCTTCCCGGCAGGGCTGATCAGCCCCTCGGCCTCCAGCATCGCCACATCCAGAACCAAATCGCCAATCGCAATTCCACAGCGCGGCGCATCCAAACCAACGGAGAAAACACCATAGGGCAAATTGTTCAAAGGGAATGGTGATTGAGGTGAATTAGCACTTTCAACCCATGATTTTAATAGTGACATATTTCAATTCTCCTCAGTCGATACTCATGACAACAACACGGCTGATTTCGGTGAGAGACCGGCCAGATTGTTGACGCCAAATATTGAACGTTTCCTGCACAATGGCCATCGCCTTTTGCGACGTTGGCGCTTTATCAATTAAACCCTCAGCCACAAGCCGCCCGACAACATCACGCGAGAGAATGAAACCATCGACCCCCATGAAACGCAGAAAATATTGCCCCGTATTACCGCCAAGGCGCGAGCCACGCTTCTTTAGCATGGCGAGCAGACCAGTATAATCATCCGAAGGCCATCCGGATAACGCCTTTGCCACACTGCCATGTTCTCTTATCAATTCACTGACAAACATCGCATTTTCCTGCACTGCCCGAATTTTCGTGCCGTGGCGCACAATCTTTTTATTGGAAACGAGTTCGTCGAAATCTTCATCATTGAGCATCACGCAACGTCCAATATCAAAACCATGAAATGCAGCCTCAAACCCCGGCCACATGCTTTCAACAACCTTCCAGTTAAAACCCGCCTGAAAAATACATTTGGTCATGCAGGACAACCACCGGTCATCACCGATATTTTCAAGTTCCGCAGTGCTTTTGGGTTGCGCCAGAAGCTCATTTAAAGCCGCTACGCCACCTTTTCGGTCCACTGCAATATCAAATATTTCGTCAAAACTTCGCATGGATTATGCCTGTTCTTCTTGATATGAATTACAATTATTGATGCATAACCTCTGATTTTACAAGCCCGCTTAAACGCTTGATACCAGCTTCAATTGTTTCAACATCAGGCAGTGAAAAACTCAATCTCATAGTATTGCGCCCGCGGCCATCCACGAAGAACGCATGGCCAGGAACGAAGGCTACTTTTGCTTGATCAACCGCTTTTTTCAAAAGATCTGAGGCATCAATTTCCTTTGGCAAAATCACCCAGACAAATAGCCCGCCTTCCGGTTTTGACCAACGCACACCATCCGGCATATGAGCACGTAATGCCTTCAACATTGCATCCCGTTTCAACCGATAGCTATCGCGTGCTTTCGTCACCTGATCATCAAACAACCGTTCAGCCAGATACAGCATAACCGACTGGTTGATCGCCGAACTATTAAGGTCGCCTGCCTGCTTGAGCAGGGTCAACCTTCCGATGATTTGGCGTGAGGCACATATCCAGCCAACCCGCAGGCCCGGCGTAAAAGCCTTGGAAAACGTTCCGCATTGAATGACCCGAGAAGCGTCGAGCGACCCACACCTTTCAATGTCCAGCGCCTGAATTGCCGGTTCGACTTTCCCGTCATAACGCAATTCAGAATATGGGCTGTCTTCAATAATCGGCACGTCCAGTTCACGCGCCAATTGTAAAATGTTTTGTCGCGCCTGCAAATCCAATGTCTCACCCGAAGGGTTTGAAAAATCGGGAACCACATAGGCAAATTTTACGTCACCTCCGGCCGACTTCGCCGCCTGAGAATAGGAGGCAGCCGTCCGATTAGTGTTTTCCAATTTCAATTCATCATAGATCGGTTCATTGGCAGAAAATGCCTGCAGCGCTCCAAGATAGGTTGGCGCCTCTACCAGAGCCGTATCATTGGGGGACAATAGAAGCTTGCCTAAAAATTCCAGCCCCTGTTGCGATCCATTGGTGATCAGGATGTTTTCAAT
>JAESSK010000053.1 GCA_016764155.1 Rhizobiaceae bacterium | reverse complement strand
CATCCAGTTCTATTGAGAATTCTTCCCCGTCTTCGAGCTTGCGTACGACAATGCGGGGAAGTCCGTTTTCGCGTTCCAGCCAGGTCAGATAACGCTCAAATATGCAATGATTGATGATCATACGTCCCGGTTTATGGGGAATGAGGTCTTGCCAGTTTTCCGGGCCGGGATTATCCGCAGGAGCCGTGACAATCTTGAAATCCTCGGCACCATCCTTATTGGTCAGGATATAAAGCGTGCCATTACCCTCATCGACGGAATATTCGACGCCCGTTTCGCGCGCTGCAATCAGGCGCGGTTTAGTATCTGGCGCATCTGCCGGAATAAGCCAGCATTCGGATGTCTCATGGTCATGGATGTCGATCATGATATAATTATTGGATTGGGTTTTGCCCACACCCATAAAGAAGCCAGGATCCTTTTCCTCGTAAATCAAACGATCATCTGATTGATCGGTGCCCATCGCGTGATGAAAGATTTTTGAGGGCCGATGGTTCTCATCCAATCTTCCGTAAAGGAAGGATTCACTATTACTACTCCATACGCCACCACCTGCGGAATCGGAAAGTGTATCCTTAAGGGTGGAATCATCTGTCATGCTTCTAAAAGAGATATCAAAATACTCGGAACCCTTGGTATCGCAGGACCAGTAGAGCAATTCGTGGTTAGGAGCATGGCCACAGCCGCCAATTCTGAAATATCCCTTATCCTTTGAGGCTTCGTCCCCATCAAGCAGCATCTGTTGATCGCCACCACCGGCAGGTTCGCGTACAAAGCGGGGTTGCTCCCCGCCTTCCACATAGGAAACGCCGTAAGCCCAGGCTCCATCAACCATCGGTACGGACGAATCGTCTTGCTTGATGCGCCCCTTCATTTCTTCAAAAAGATTTTTTTGCAGTGGTTTGGTATCCTGCATGAGGGCCGTTTGGTAATCGTTTTCCGCCTCCAGATAATTGCGAATTTTGCCATCCAGAACAGAAGGGTCCCGCATAACTTCCTGCCAGTTATCGGCGCGAAGCCAGCCGTAATTATCCGTGCGTTCAATGTTATGATGGGTGTCCGTTTGCGCATTTTTTTCAGCAACAGGTGGTGTCAAATTGGAAGCTTCAAAGGTCATATATTGGTCCAAAATTGGTTATGGGAAGTGATGTAAAATTTACTAATCAGGTTTGAAATCAAGGGCATGGCCGTTCATGCAGTAGCGCAAACCGGTTGGTTCCGGTCCGTCGTCGAACACGTGACCCAAATGGGCATCGCAATCCGCACAGCGTATTTCAGTGCGCACAAATATCAGCATTGAACGGTCTTTATGCTCTAATACAGCGTCTGGTGAAGCCGGTTGAAAGTAACTCGGCCAGCCAGTACCAGAATCAAATTTTGCATCTGTGCGAAACAATTTATTGCCGCAACAAACGCAATTAAAATCGCCGGAACGCTCCTCTTCTTGGTGCGGTCCCTTAAATGGCGGCTCCGTGCCATGCTCGCGCGTTACATAATACTGTTCCGCGCTAAGCAGCTTTTTCCATTCATCATTGGTCTTTTCAATTTTTGCCATTGTAAATCTCTAAATATTGCCAAAATTATTGTTCGCATAGTTAATCGTATAAGCCTGACGACGCAAAACAAGATAAATTTTCGTTTATGTATCTTGAAAGAAGCGCAGAGCAAAAACGAAATGGAAATTTCTAGAAATAGTGCTGTATTTTCAACGATGTCATCGATTTTTGGGTGCATATTTTTACAAAATTGTAACATTGATTTTCGTTTCGGTAACAAAACTAAATTTCGCAGTTTAATAATTATACTAGTATTACAATCAATATTTAACATAAAAACGAATATTGTTGCACAAGTATAATATAAATCCTGTGAGAAATACTTCTATATCTCAATTTTTCTTGACTAAAACCTGTTTTATGTTTAGTTGAATGCAGATATCTCGCCTGAATTGGCGTAGATTTCTAAGTTGTTTGCTCAAGGGCAAACGGGGCGCATTACTATTATAGAAAGACTAAACATGGAAAACGAANTATTCGATTCCGCAGTAGAATCATCAGAGATGGATGCTGTTTTGGAAATGACTGCTGAGGTCGTTGCCGCTTATGTCAGTAATAATCCAGTGTCATCTCTGGAATTGCCAAATTTAATTGGTGATGTTTACGGAGCATTTTCGAAGTTAAGTGGCCCAGATGGGGCTGCAGCAGAAAAACCAAAACCTGCTGTTTCAATCAAAAAATCTTTGACCGACGAATATCTNATCTGTCTTGAAGATGGCAAGAAATTCAAATCATTGAAACGGCATCTGCGTTCCCATTATGATATTTCTCCTGAAGAATATCGTGAAAAATGGGGATTGCCTTCCGATTACCCTATGGTTGCACCGGCTTATGCAAAAGCCCGTTCGCGCCTTGCTAGAGAAATGGGTCTCGGCCGTAAACCAGGAACCAAGATCAAAAAGTANTCGACGGAAGCTTTCCGTTCGTGCATGTCCGTCTCCCACGGATACGCGTACTATGAATGTTATTACCGGCATTCAGCCATCGAGCTGNGTGCCGGTTTTTTGTTTTCAANTGCNNTGAGNGCCTCNGATGCTTCAATTAANGCGAGGTGATGATTGAAATCATATCGGGTTGAGCAATTGTTTGATTTGATTTTTTGACGAATGATNGCTCTTTGCAGTTTATNTCCTGCATCANCCACACAATCCCCATTCNCATTGATNCCNATATCGACNCCNGTTANCCGGTAAATCAACTTAATTACACGTGCCTTTTGGAGAGTGATTTCGCGATATTTTGGAATGAAATTTCCTCTGAGAATTGGAATATATAGGAAAAAAAGCCCAGTATTCCATCAAAATGATTCGAAATCATGCCTTACTCGGTGCCTTTGTGCATAAGTTTGCAGCTTATAAAACGATCATAGTATCGTAAATTGTTGTTATATAATGTATAATTCATATGTTTAGTAATTATATGTGAAACTTATCCCCGAACACTCCTTTGATGTTGAAAATAGGAAAACTATCCTAGTAGTCAACTCGGGAGCGCATTTTGAAACATATTTCAGAGCAGGANTGGGGCCGCGTCGGGACGCAATTTCCAAACATCTCAAATCATCGGGTTTCAAANGTAANTAATTCAAGAAGCNGTCTCACGGATTGCTCTTTACCCGAACAGGCATCGGAGATTGCTAAAAGTGGCGCGGANTATCACCTAAGCAGTGTGGATTTNGATGCCCAGCGTTCGNGTTTTCAATCTAAATGTTTCTTGCTGGTCATTGAACTCGTATCCAGTTTTTTCGAGGTCTCGGTGGAAAGCCTGCAGGGNCGTACACGCGGAGCCGCTCCNATATGTCAGGCNCGGCAGATATGCATGTATTTGCTGCACACNTCCTTATCGATTTCATATCCGGAAATTGGAGAATTGTTCAGTCGAGATCGCACCACGATNTCCCATGCGTGNATGGTNGTGGAAGATCTCCGCGATGATTGCGATATAGAGCGAAANCTCACAAGNCTGGAATCGATCCTGGAGACCATCCGNTCNCTTCATGGGGGCGCGGGATTTGAGGNTCTGGGAAATATTCAATGAGTGCCGCNCAAAATCAGCAAAAACAAACAATGCGANTGNTAAAGCTGCTGATGAANGCNNCAATTGGCGGNATNCCNGTNANATTCAGCNGTTCAAAANTCACCATATNCTTNANGGGCAGGGACATTNNGTTCGATAAAGTCGTTTATGANCAAGNCCTNTACAGGTGAANTGNTCNAAGAAAATGNNGGTAANCTGGAAATNACNGATGTNGGGCGGGTGATCGCAAAAAAACTCCTATATCCGGATATTGAATTTGAAACGCCCATGCANAGNAGAGGCGAAGCTGTAACGCTTCCAAGNNGCAGNNNACATTCNAAGCCTCGCAATGTTGTTTTCAACTTGTCAGAATCGCCTCTCATGCGTCTTTATNCGCGTAANGGTAAAAATGGGCGAAGCTATATANCCAGTGAAGAGTTGGCNGCCGGNGAAAAACTTCGGTCCGATTTTGAAAAAGCCAATCTNCANCCNTCAATTTCTGCCAGCTGGGACGGCAATATTGTTGGAAAAAGCAATTCAAAGGCCGGTAACAGTCAAGCCGACCTATCAGACTTTGCCATAGACAACCGNAAATATGTGGAAAGGGCCGTTGCACACCTTGGGCCGGAACTNTCCGGNATNGCGCTTGATATATGCTGTTTCCTGAAAGGTNTGGAACTNGTGGAACGCGAGCGGCGCTGGCCACCTCGTTCAGCAAAATTAATGCTGAAAACAGCTCTTTCTATCCTCGCGCGCCATTACGGCTATTCACGATTTNCCGGAAGAACACCNGGAAAAATNGANCATTGGGGAGAAANCAANTATCGCCCANAAATCAGAACGCGGTAGGCTTGGATGNCGATTAATTTNCTAAAGCNGCNTGTGCGTCGGATTTTATCCTTGCNACCAGTGANCGCANCCCATTCGATCTTTGCNGAGTGATGTGTTCTGACAGACCGATCTTGTTAAACAGGGCGGTTTCATCTATCGAAACGATATTTGATGCGTGTTTTCCAGAAAATATAGCAAGCGCGATCGCGACCAACCCTCGCACGATATGGGCATCTGAATCGCCTAAAATATTGAGNACCGGGTTGTCACCCTCGCTCACGNTGGTTACGACCCAAACCTGTGACACGCAACCTTGCACCTTGTTGTGGTCATGGCGCTCGCTGTCGGGAAAGGGTTCGAGTTTATTGCCAAGCTCGATCAGATATTTGTATCGATCTTCCCAGTCATCCAGGAATTCAAAATTTTCGATAATTTCATCAATATTCATGTGGGATTCCAATTCTGGNCCCACAATAGAGTACTAGCCAGCCGATTAGAACCGCAGCGATAGGATTATGCGTCGAATAGAAGTGCNANTTGAGATTTTATTTTGAAACGGAACTCGTTGTAACCGTATCAACACCTTCAACCTGATCTGCAGCCGGCGTGCCCTCTTCAAGATAGGCCATAACCATATTGGCGCCGGTGCGCGCTTTCTCTTTGAATTGGGTCATGTAATGGCGGCCCGTATCACAAGTCTGCGGATTACGTTCACAGAACTGGGCAAAGTCACCATAAATAGAGTTTGCAGCAGCAAGNGTTTCCTGTGNGGAAACCTGTTGATTAGATAGATCATTGTCATCCTTGGTTGTTGGAATGAACATGATCAGCAAGCATAGCCAAAATACAAGTCGTAACATAATTGAAAATATCCCTTTAAGTCCTTACCCCTGCATCTATACCTTGCCTATTAAAGTCGACTTCCTGATTTTGTGAGGAATTATCTAAAATTTTATCCATTTTGGTTTTTGCAGTGAAAATATAGCCCGCCCGCCCCCCGCTCGCCAATGCCTGCCTTATGGAAAGACTTCGTTTACCATGTCCGGTAAAAATCGGCGTTTTAGCGGCTAAATTGCTTGGAATCGACCAACAATACTTCGTTCTTAGCTTTCCATTAAATCAGCTGTGCAAGTTTGGCAGCAACAAGAATAAATCTTTGTAAGCTGATTTGGGTAGTGCGTTGAAAGCTTCGTTTAAAAGTTTCATTTCAAAAATATCGGGTGAGCCGAAGTCTGTGGCCCATGGTAGCAATGGTGCGAATGCAGCNGATGAGGTTGTACACGTGCCNGCTTGTAATGTTGGCGATGCGCTTAANCTNCTNGACCTTGCCGCNGACTGGGCAACGCTTCATGCNAAAAACGGGCTNACCAGTAATATATCGGGAAAAGCNCAATCGTTTTTTGGTGTNNCGGAAGCNGGTCTTTTAGAAGANGGTTTTCTNAAACACGTCCATGTTCAGGATCGGGTCGCGTTCTTATCTTCAATATCNGATTGTTTTGTTGATGGTTGCGAAAGCACAATTACAGTCCGTATGCTNCTNCCTGGNAAAGACTTCGAAGGGGCCAATTCCTTCTGGTGTGAATTGCAGGTTCGGCCCTTCATCATCGATGATCACGGGCGCAGCCTGCGGCAGGTTTTGGTGATTGGCAGAGATGTTACCAGCCAGATTGAAGCTATGCAGCAATTGGAGCAGGAAAACGNTCAGGCTCAATCCACCAGCGATGCCAAAACACAAATGCTGGCCAATATGAGCCATGAGTTAAGAACACCGCTCAACGCAATTATCGGTTTTTCAGATATGTTGCAGTCGGATAAATACGAAAATATCCGCGCAGAAAAGCAAGATGAATATGTGGGCATTATCAACAGCTCNGCCAATCATCTATTGAGCGTGGTCAANGGCATTCTCGATATGTCAAAAATTGACGCNGGAAAATATGAGATACGACCNGAGCCGTTTGACCTAGCCGGTGCGATACAGTCCACCATGTCGATGCTTCAGGTCGAGGCAGATAAGGGTGATGTACGCTTCAGCGTTGGTTCTCTGGATCAATTGCCGGAAATGATTGCGGACCATCAAGCCGTCGTTCAAATTCTAACCAATGTGTTATCCAACGCCATCAAATTCACTGATGCCGGTGGCGCTGTATGGTTGGATGTTGAACGGGTAGGCCGCAACATCAAATTCAAAGTGAACGACAGCGGGATAGGAATATCCGCACAACACATTGATAAATTGGGCGAACCATTCTATCAGGCCGATAGTAAATATGATCGCAAATATGAAGGAACCGGCTTGGGCCTTTCAGTCGTCTTCGGGCTTGTTGAATTGCACGGCGGATCAATTCATATTGAAAGCGAATTGGACGAAGGAACAACGGTAAACATCACTTTGCCGGTCATTGTCGATATGGCTCCACCAATTCCTGCCGATGCAGTCAGCGAAATCACAAGGATCAATCCGCACAATGAGGATGATCCTAAATCCGAATTTAACATCATTCGAAAAATCGCCTAGGGGGAGTAAATAGACATGTTCAAAAAAACCATACGCTCAACCGCAAAGGTCGTGGCGCAACATCCAACTCAGGCAGTAGGCGGCTTTGCATTTTTGCTCGGCTTCTCACTGATAACCGCCAACGCGCTTTTTTCTCAATCTGGAAACCATCCAGGCCCAATCTGGATGACCAGAGACGGCATGGTGGTAAGGGCAATACCAACCACCAACCTTAGGGGCCCCAAGGCTCATTCGGTATATACCCAGAGAATAAGCATGAGGAACATTCCGGTTCCAACGACCAAACCCAAATTGCTTTCTTCTTATGATGCATCGTCATCATTGCTGGTCGAAATTCAAAAGGGACTTACATCTGCTGGTTTTTATTTCGGTGATATTGATGGCATTTATGGTCGGGAATCACGCGCCGCGATCCTAAAATATCAGACTTCACGCAATTTGCCGCAAACCGGTAAACCTGATCTCGATCTTTTGGGAACGTTTAGAAAAAGAAAATTAAGTCAATCTGTTACGGGTGATACGGATGTTAAGCTGGTGAAGCTTATTCAATCCGGATTGATCCAATATGGCAGTTCCGATCTCACCATTGATGGTATTTATGGCGATCGGACCAAGGACGCAATTCGTGCTTTTCAATCGCGTTACAAATTGTCCGTGGATGGTCAGCCAAGCCGTGCCGTGCTGGATAAATTGACCAGTATTGGCGCGATTAAAAAGAGCTAAAGTTTCTAAATCATGAGACTTAAAAGTGACATATGGGTATCTTCCTTTCTACGCATTGAGCAGGGCCTCGGTGCGTATGTGAGCGTTCTGCAAAAGGGCGCTCAGGAAGCTGGCGCGATCTTCGTCGTCCAGAACCACCTCAATGGCGAGTTTTCATTGTTCTCACCGGCACCCCAATCCTTTTTTGAAGAGGAGGATGATGGGGGGCGAAAGTTCGAGCAGACAGTCAAGAATTCCCCTGAAGGCGATGTGTTGGAATATCTTGAACGCCAAAAGAAATTCGATTCCGATATCTGGATCATTGAAATCGAAAGCAAATCAGACGAATTACACCTGGATATCGCGCAGTAATTGTTGAACTGAGCAATGGTTTAGGCAGCGGAGGACTGGTTGCGTATTCTATTGCCAAATGACGGCTTCCGTGTCTGTTGGCCAAGGGCTTGTTGACGGGTTCGAAGCGCGATTTCCAACCGAGATACATTGCCTTGTATATCGCCATTGGTGGTATTGGTCCGCGATGCCGTATTTTGGCTTACGGTGCTGAAATAGGCTCCCATTCTAATCAAATCGCCCCGGCATTTATCCGCATCGAGCGTATCATATTTAGCCATAATCGCGCGAAAAAGTTGAATACTGGTACCAATTTCCCGATTTAGAAGCAGCAATATCTGAGATGCTCCGGTGTTTGGAATATGAAGCGCCTTTAACAGCGAACAAAGGGTCTCAGGGTTGGATTCCGCCAACAAATCGCTAACGAATTTNGGGTGNAGGGATGCAGCATTACCAACAACTGTACAAAAGTGCGCTCTATCCCGGTTGCGCGCCGCAAGGATGAGAGTTTCCGGAAAGTTTTCGACAGGCACTGAAGCCTGTTCGGAAATAACTGGTTTTTTCTTACCAAGTTGTCCGCCACGCGAAGCCAGCGCCATTAATTCATCTTGCGGTGTTCGCGTACTTGAAACTTCAGAGCCAACCGACAATTGAGCCGGGGTGCTGATCTTTGGTGCTGCCATGGGGGCCGCCGTGGGTGCCGCAGCTGGCGCCGCGCGCCTATTCGGATATAGAATTTGCGTAGCCACTACGTCTTCACGCGCTTCGATTGCATTTTTTAGACGCAGGCTCAAACCATCGCGGCGTGCTAGCACCCGTAAACCAGAAACTGAGCATTTGGCAGCAATCGCAACCAAATCCACTTCTTTCAAAACCGGAGAAAATAGAAGGATAGGGGTGCTTCCAGCCACCTCGCCCAGAGCAAAATGAATGGCAACGGTGCGTGGCGTATAATTATTACGCGCCAG
>JAESSK010000052.1 GCA_016764155.1 Rhizobiaceae bacterium | reverse complement strand
CTGCCGATTGTGGTCTGGCTGATGTATGATTTCTTCGTGTCGATTCCCAGAGATCTGGAAGAGAGCGCCCAGCTTGACGGGGCAACAAGGTTTCGCACTTTCTGGGAAATCGTTCTGCCCATGTCCAAACCCGGCCTTGCGGCCACCACCTTGCTGGTGATGATTTTGGCATGGAACGAATACCTTTTCGCAGTGTTCATCTCCACCTCGAAAGCGCAGACCATGCCGATTTTGGTGGCAGCGATGAATGCCGGTGAACGCGGAATTTTATGGTGGAGCATGTCTGTGGTGATTGTCGTAATGATCCTTCCGGTCGTTGCCATGGCAATTGTCTTGCAGCGTTATATTTCCAAAGGCATTTTGCTTGGAGCAGTCAAAGGATGAACTTAGTGATCAATAAAAATACTGCCACCACAGCAAAGCGTCTTGTGGTCAAAAACCTGAATAAATCCTTTGGTAATGTTCACGTGCTTAAAGACCTCAATCTTGACGTGGAACCGGGCGAATTTCTCGTTCTGCTTGGCCCGTCGGGTTGTGGAAAAACCACTGCATTGCGCATGATCGCCGGCCTTGAAGAAGTCGATAGCGGAAGCATCACACTGGGCGGTGTGGATGTGACCACCACCCCGCCAAAATACCGCGATGTGGCGATGGTATTTCAATCCTATGCTCTATATCCCCACAAGACCGTTGCAGAAAATATCGGCTTCCCGCTGAAAATGCAGGGGCTGGAAAAACCCGCAATCAACAAAGCGGTGCGCGAAGCGGCAGAACAGGTTCAGATGGAATCCCTGCTTGAGCGCTTTCCACGGCAGCTCTCCGGCGGACAGCGCCAGCGCGTGGCTCTGGCCCGTGCCATCATCCGTCGCCCGGCTGTATTTTTGATGGATGAACCACTTTCCAATCTCGACGCAAGACTGCGCAGTTTCATGCGTACTGAGCTGAAACACATGCAGCACGAACTGGGCGTTACAACTCTTTATGTTACCCACGATCAGATTGAAGCCATGACGCTGGCACACCGTGTCGCGATTATGTCCGAAGGCATATTGCAACAATTGGGAACGCCCCATGAAGTTTATAACGACCCAGCAAATCTATTCGTGGCAAGTTTCATGGGCTCCCCGCCAATGAACTTCATCGAAGGTAAAATCAACGGCAAAAAATTTCAAAGCGAATGCGTTGATCTATCTGTTTCTGGGGCAAAAAACACCAAAAATGCCACCATGGGTTTCAGGCCGGAAGACACAAAAATTGTTGCTAGCGGCAAGGGCCTATTTGACGCAAAAATCTATGCGGTGGAAATGACAGGAGATCAGACGCTGGTCACCATCCAAATGAACAAGGCAACGCTCATCGTCAAAATGCCCAAGGATTTCGAAGCCGATATAGACAAGGAAATCGGTGTTTCCTTTGCGCCAGAACGGGGCTATTTCTTCGACACAGATAACGGCGAACGCCTGCGCTCCTGCGCCATCGTCAAGAAAGCCAAGCGCAAATCGAAAAGCTAGCTTTTTTATCTACCCCCATCCGTATTTACTTCGCCAAAGGCGGGAGCGAAGAGCGACCGGCGCGCATGCGCCGCGCATGTGCAGGCCCGAATGTCATGTCGGAGACGTGCCACTAAGGATGTTGAGGATGCGCCGTGAACACAAACCCAATCAACGGCATTAGCCGTCGGGCCCGACTACGCCTTTACGAAGTGCGATGCAGCCATAGGGACGCCGCTCGCCAGTTTGTATGACGCAATAGGCCTGCTTGGCCCGCTTATAAAAAGCAAAACGCTCGATTGCCAATAACTTAGGAGCATCTTTTTCAGACGCATCAATGGCATCCTGAACTTCTTGCTGCACGGGCGGAATTTCATCGGCGGCATGAACCAACTGCATACGCCCTGCGGCATCTTCGACAAAATTATCCAGCGGCATCACGGATAGAATGGCTTTAACAATTTCGGCAGTCGAAACACAATCTGTGCGGATTACTCGGCCAAACGTGGTTTCACGCGCAATTGCATCGCCTGGAAAATTGGCGTCCCCGATGATAATATCATCCCCGTGTCCCATCGAACGAAGGGCAAATAGCAAGTCAGCACTCAATAATGGGTCGATATTTTTTAGCATTTTTCCTCCAGCAACCGCATTATGCGACGGCAATAAAACTCTGATGATTGCACTGCCTGATGATATAGGAAAAACCTTACGCAATCGACCATGATTAACTACCGCATTTATTGACTAAATTCAAATATCCAAGCAAGTGCAATTCAATTTACTTTACGTATGCTAGGCAATCTATCGGGCTTGAATAAGTGGCAGCGTGCGGTTAAAAAGTGACACTACAACTCTCGGGGAGAGAATCATGAACGCCGCAGATACCGCATGGATACTAACATCCACCGCACTCGTTTTATTAATGACATTGCCGGGGCTTGCCCTGTTCTATGGCGGGCTGGTCCAGTCGCGAAACTTGCTATCGGTGCTGATGCGTTGTTTTGCCATCGCCTGCGTGGCGTCCGTCCTCTGGTTTGCCGTCGGATATTCACTTGCCTTCACTGAGGGCAATAGCTGGATAGGCGGTTATTCAAGGCTTTTCCTTCTCGGTATCAATCGCGATACCCTTGTCGGGACAATACCTGAATCTTTGTTTGTTACATTCCAAATGACCTTCGCCATTATCACGCCGGCCCTGATGGTTGGCGCATTTGTCGAGCGGATAAAATTTGGCGCAGTGATGATGATTACCTCTCTTTGGTTGCTGGTTGTTTATGTCCCTGTTGTCCATTGGGTATGGGGCGGCGGCTGGCTTGCTGAAATGGGCGTGATTGATTTTGCAGGCGGCATCGTGGTGCACATTACTGCTGGTGTTTCTGCGCTGGTAATTGCCGTCATGCTTGGTGCCCGAATTGGTCATCCTGAAAGAATTCCACCCCCTCACGCCCCTTGGATGGTGATGATTGGTGCTGGCCTGTTGTGGGTTGGCTGGTTCGGCTTTAATGCCGGTTCTGCCGTTGCTGCTGATCAAAGTGCAGCCATGGCGATGTTGGTAACTCATCTTTCAGCAGCAACGGCCTCCGTTGTCTGGCTGGTAATTGAAAAAATCAGATATGGAAAATCAAGCCTCGTTGGCGTGGTAACCGGCACCATTGCCGGTCTTGCAACCATCACACCGGCATCAGGAACTGTTGGCCCTATGGGCGGCGTTCTTCTCGGATTGGCTGGTGGTATCGTTTGTTACTACGCCGTTCAACTGATCAAAATTCGCCTGAAAATGGATGATTCCCTTGATGTTCTGGCCGTACACGGTGTTGGCGGCGCGCTTGGAACTATTCTGCTGGTATTCCTGGCTTCCGTTGGAACTGGCGGAACAGGCCTTGGTGGTGTGAGCATTTCAGACCAGTTGCAAACCCAGATCATTGGCGTTGTTGCTGTTGCTGTCTGGTCAATCATCGCAACCGTGATCATCGTAAAAATCACCAAAGCAGTGGTTGGCTTCAGAGCCCTCAAAGAAGATGAACTTGAGGGTCTTGATCTCGCTCATCACGGCGAAACAGCCTATAATAGATAAGAGTTATGATCGGCCGCAAGGCCGATCATTTGTTCCTTATTTAATCTGTGCGTTGATCAATTCGTTGACCCTTGCCGCTGCTTCCATCTGAACCACGTGGCCGATATCTTCGATGATTTCGACAGTTGCGCCCTCAATGGCATGGGCGTGTGCTGCGGGAACAATTTGGTCCTCTGCGCCCCAGATCACCTGAATGGGCATATCAAGTTGCGAGAGTTGATCAGCAAGAACGCTCGATTGTTTGCCTTTTGGGAATATCGCTGCACTTAACGCTTCTAGTGTTTCCTGAACCCCGTCGAGGCGGCGATATTTCAACACGTCATCAATCAGCGCGCGGGTAAGTAGATTCGGATCAACAAAAAGCATTTGCAGCACCGGCTTTAAATCCCGCCGTGATTTGGCCGATACAAAACCATCAATATAGGCGCCACTTATATCCTCACCCAATCCAGCGGGTGAGATGAGGGTCAATGATTTAACAATACCGCCACCCCGCAATGCAAAATTGGCGGAGACAAGACCTCCCATCGAGTGACCGACCAAGGTTACTTCCTCCAACCCCATGGCATCGATGAATTGTCCAAGCGTATCGCTCATGGATTCCACACCGGGATCGATCATTGCTTTGACCGATTGGCCGTGGCCAGGGAAATCAAAAGCATAAACAGGGCCGGAAATCGCATCGATATTAAACAACCAATTATCAATATCGCCGCCAAAACCATGAACGAGTATCACGGCTCGTCCTTCACCCGGTCGGACCGCATAGCGAAGACGACCGGATGGTGTTTCGATAAATTCATAAGCAGGCNCGGNNTCCTCGACAGCGATATCATCAAGGCTNGGCCCGTCATAGGCTGCGATGTAGGCGTCAATTTCTTCATCCGACACTTCNGCAGGCGCCATGACGCCAAGCATTGCTTTTACCGGATAAACGGTTCCTTCTTCNCCGATCCTGCGNCGCAATAAACCNGCATCGCTGGCCTCCACCACATTGGCAATTTTATCGGTTTCCACATCCATCAGGTCTTGNCCNACTTCAATCTTGTCGCCTTCATTCACGTGCCAGACCGAGAGNGTGCCCACTTCCATGGTCATGCCCCAAACGGGCATGTTGATTGGTACTATTCTGTCGTTCATGATCTAGCTTTCCATCGTTTTATTGACNGCNGCNGCAATCGCTTCAGCGTTCGGAAGGTATGCGTCTTCNAGTGCAACGGAAAANGGAACCGGCGTGTGCGGCGGTGTCACCATCTGGATCGGTGCTTTGAGTGAACTGAACGCATCACGCGCGACGGTGGCTGAAATATCCGCAGCAATCGAACAGCGCGGACTGGCTTCATCGACACANATNAGACGGCCGGTTTCTTCGACACTTTCAATTACACTGTCCATGTCGATCGGTGAGAGAGTACGCAAATCAATCACATCGCACTCGACCCCTTGCTTGGCCAATATGTCGGCAGCTTCCATGGCCGTATGCACCATCATGCCATAGGTAACGATGGTCGCGTCGCCACCCTCGCGAACAAAATTCGCCTCNGCAAAGGGGATGGTATAGGATTCTTCCGGTACATCTGTCTTAAGATCGTAGAGCTTTTTATGTTCCATAAAAATCACCGGATCATTATCGCGGATTGCCTGTATCAGTAGGCCCTTCGCATCATAGGCATTGCTAGGACAAACAACTTTCAAACCCGGAATATGGGTAACCAGTGGCGTTAGCATCTGGCTGTGCTGTGCTGCAGAATTATTGCCAGCCCCGCACATGGTGCGAATGACAACGGGCGTTTCTGCCTTGCCGCCAAACATATAACGAAACTTCGCTGCCTGATTGAAAATCTGATCAAAACACACACCGAGAAAATCGATAAACATCAGTTCTGCCACCGGACGCAAACCGCTTGTGGCAGCACCAATCGCCGCCCCAACATAGGCGCTTTCAGAGAGCGGCGTATCCATCATCCGGTCGCCATATTTAGCAAACAGTCCTTTGGTGACACCCTGCGCGCCGCCCCATGCATCATCGTCACCAGCAGCACCTGTGCCCCCGACGATATCTTCTCCCATCACAATCACGGTTGGATCACGGCTCATCTCTTGATCGAGTGCCTCGTTGATTGCGTCTCTCATTGTTAAATTGCGGGCCATTATATTCCCCTCACGTTCAAATAATTGGTTCAGTAGCTGACATAGACATCGGTTAAGAGCGCCGATTTATCCGGCCACGGATGGTTGAGCGCCTCATCAACCGCTTCATCAAGCAGTGCGAGAATTTGCTCGTCGATGGTCTTAAATTCGCTGTCGGAAATCACTCCGGCACCGCTGACCTGATCGCAAAAAATCTTGATGCAATCGTTGTTAGCGCGAATATCNGCAACNTCGCCCTTGCCGCGATAAGTCTGGGCATCGCCCTCAAAATGGCCGAAAAAGCGAACCATATTNCATTCCAANAGNCTTGCNCCGCCNCCNTCGCGNGCACGTTTNATNACCGCNCNGGCAGCNTCATAAACCGCGAAGAAATCCGTACCATCNACNGTAATGCCGGGAATGCCAAACCCGCTGGCACGATCAACCAAACTGTCGGAGGCAACNGCCCANCTGGCGGCAGTGGATTCTGCATAGCCGTTATTTTCGATCACAAAGATCACNGGAAGGTTCCAGACCGCTGCCANATTGAGGCTTTCAAGAAACGTCCCCTGATTAGAAGCGCCATCGCCAACAAAGGCCATCCCGATGCCATCATGGCCAAGCTTTTGTGCNGCCANTGCCGCGCCACATGCCAGNGGAGCTGCCGCGCCAAGAATGCCGTTTGCACCCATCATGCCTTTGGAGATATCAGCGATGTGCATGGAGCCACCTTTGCCGCCACAAGCCCCTGCCGCCTTGCCGTATATTTCGGCCATCATCGATTTCACATCGACGCCTTTGGCGATGCANTGGCCGTGGCCCCGGTGGGTAGAACCTATCCGGTCATTGTCGTTCAAATGCATCATCACGCCGGTGGCGCAAGCCTCTTCGCCCGCATAAAGATGAACGGTGCCAGGGATNTTACCCCGGGCAAAATCCACATGCAGACGCTCCTCAAATTCGCGGATGGTGCGCATGGTTCGAAAAGCATCAAGAAGTTGATCCTTGGATAGTGGAAATGGCTGGTCTGACATGCTCTTCTCCCTTTTGACCCTAGTCTTGTATTAAATTNGATNGGTCACCNTCAACAAACAAGCCGTGCTTTGCGGCATAGGCCATCGTGGCCAATACATCGACGGTGCGAAANGCGGCATCTCGCAAAATGACGGAAACCCTATCCTCCTCAGAAAAGCTAATTTCGCGTTCGCCGTCCAATGCAAGTGAACCCGTTGAGGNTGCAATACTTACCATGTTATCGAAATGCAGTTTGTCCGCCCTGTCAATCCCAATCATCTCCATTAATCCAGGAGCAATCGGAACATTNAANGAAATTGGGGCGTTCTTAGTGGGTGCAAAAACAATATGTCGCCCGTGGGGATCGTCGCGACTGACGGGAGATAAAAGTCCGACNATCGACGACATGCCAATGCCGCCCGGTTCNCCGAAGGTAACGAATAATTCGCGGAGACTATCCGCCTTCCAGACCGCACGTGCNCCCACATAGCGTTCACGTACAATTGCCACATCAACCAGAGCAATTTCACGGCGATCATTGATGTTAATCTCCAACCG
>JAESSK010000051.1 GCA_016764155.1 Rhizobiaceae bacterium | reverse complement strand
AGGTTTATATGGGCGCAACCGATGTAGAGCGCCAATCGCCAAACGTTTTCCGCATGCGCCTGCTAGGCGCAGAGATCGAGCCGGTGACTGCCGGTGCAGGCACCCTCAAAGACGCCATGAACGAAGCCCTGCGCGATTGGGTGACGAATGTGGAAGATACTTATTATTTGATCGGCACAGCAGCTGGCCCGCATCCTTATCCTGAGTTGGTGCGTGATTTCCAATCGGTCATCGGTAAAGAAGTCCGCCAACAAATGATGGCTGCTGAAGGTCGCCTGCCGGATATGTTAATCGCCTGCGTCGGTGGTGGTTCCAATGCCATCGGCCTGTTCCATCCTTTCCTTGATGACAAAGAAATCCAGATTGTCGGCGTTGAAGCTGGCGGCAAAGGCCTTGACGGGGACGAACATTGCGCCTCACTCACCGCGGGTCGTCCCGGCGTATTGCACGGCAATCGCACCTATCTTTTGCAGGATGATGACGGGCAGATTTTGGAAGGTCATTCGATCTCCGCCGGTCTTGATTATCCTGGCATTGGGCCGGAGCATTCCTGGTTGAAAGAAACCAACCGTGTAGAATATGTGCCAGCGACCGATACAGAGGCGCTGGAAGCGTTTCAGCTTCTTTGCCGTCTTGAAGGTATTATTCCGGCGCTTGAACCAAGCCATGCTTTGGCTGAAGTGATGAAACGGGCACCGACCATGGACAAAGACCAGATCATCGTGATGAACCTTTGTGGTCGCGGCGACAAAGACGTTTTCACCGTTGGCAAAGCGCTCGGCTTTGAGTTTTAATCAGAATTTACAGGCAAAGCATATGGAACAATCACGCATCGACAAACGCTTCGCATCCCTCACTGAGGAAGGTCGCGCAGCTTTTGTTGCTTTTATCATGGGCGGTGATCCCAATTTTGAAACCGGGCTTGAGATTTTAAAGAGCTTGCCCGCGGCTGGTGCCGATGTGATCGAAATTGGTATGCCGTTTTCTGATCCCATGGCCGATGGCCCAGCCATTCAGCTGGCCGGTCAGCGCGCTCTTAAAAACGGCCAGACGCCGGCAAAAACCCTCGAAATGGTACGCCTGTTTCGTGAGGGCGATAGCGATACGCCGATTGTTTTGATGGGCTATTACAACCCGATCTATATTTACGGCAATGAGCGCTTTCTTGATGATGCAGCAAGCGCCGGTGTTGATGGCATGATCGTTGTTGATCTGCCGCCTGAAGCCGATGATGAATTATGCATTCCGGCGATGGATCGCGGTTTGAACTTTATTAGACTGGCGACGCCGACAACAGACGAAAAACGCCTACCGACGGTTTTGACCAACACATCTGGTTTTGTATATTACGTATCAATCACCGGCATCACAGGTGCCGCGGCACCCGACCCGGCATTGGTCGCTGCAGCAGTTTCCCATATCAAGGAAAAGACCGACCTACCTATTGTCGTTGGCTTTGGTGTACGAACCGCAGAACAAGCCGCAAGCATCGCGCAAGCAGCCGATGGCGTGGTGGTTGGCACAGCAATCGTTGCAGCAGTGGAAAAATCTCTGGACGCCGACGGGAATGCCACGCAGGATACTGTACCTGCTGTGACCGCTCTGGTGGCTGATCTGGCTGGCGGCGTGAAAAGCGTTAAAAAGTAAAATTCTAGCCCGAATTTAAACACGAGCACGTGTTACAAATTTGGCAATCTAACAAGGCAAGAAGCGACACATGAACTGGATCACCAATTCTGTAAGACCGAAAATCGGCAATTTGCTAAACCGTGCCGATATGCCGGAAAATCTCTGGATTAAATGTCCGGAAACCGGCGAGATGGTTTTTTACAAAGATCTCGAAAAAAACATGGGTGTGATCCCTGTTTCCGGCTATCACATGCGCATCACTGCGGTTGAACGGCTGAAACAGTTTTTTGACGATGGTGAATATGAGCTGTTCGAAAACCCGACGGTGGCTATCGACCCACTGAAGTTTCGCGATAAAACACGCTATGTAGATAAACTCAAAGATACCCGTCGTAAGACTAACACTGAGGATTCCATCCTCGCGGCATCCGGCCTCGTCTTTGGCGTCAAAATGATTGCCGTTGTCCATGAAATGAGCTTTATCGGCGGCTCGCTCGGCATGGCAGCTGGCGAAACCATCGTCAACGCGATGCAAAAAGCAGCCGAAGAAAAATGCGCCTTGGCGCTGTTTGCAGCCTCTGGTGGCGCGCGTATGCAAGAAGGGGTTTTCTCCCTGATGCAAATGCCGCGCACGACGATTGCNCGCCAAATGATGCGTGAGGCNGGTGCGCCCTATATTGTTGTTCTCACCAACCCNACCACGGGCGGCGTTTCNGCNTCCTATGCNATGTTGGGCGATATCCATATTGCTGAACCCGGCGCCGTNATCGGTTTTGCCGGCAGGCGGGTGATTGAACAAACCATTCGCGAAAAANTGCCTGAAGATTTCCAGACGTCGGAATATCTACTGGANCACGGCATGGTCGATATGATCGTTGAACGATCAGAAATAAAGCCAACAATTTCGCGCATTGTGCGCATGATGCTGGACTTGCCAGCGGCCGAAATCGTCGTTGAAGAGCCGGAAGAAGATGCGACGGATGCTACAGAGGCATCCCCTGAAGTGGAACCAGCTGAAGCGCCGGTTTCTGAGGATGAGCCAGTAACTGCCAGCAACCAGGATAGCTAGGCTATTCCCATGAATGTCGAAGAACTCATTGATTCGCTGCTGGCGATCCATCCAAAGGGATTTGATTTATCTCTTGGCCGTGTGACNCGCCTTTTGGCGCTTCTTGGTGATCCTCAAAAGAAAATGCCGCCCATCATTCATGTGGCCGGAACCAATGGCAAGGGGTCCACAATTGCCTTTTGTCGCGCAATTTTGGAAGCCTCCGGTCACAAGGTTCATGTGCATACTTCNCCNCATTTGGTGAACTGGCATGAACGCTATCGTCTTGGTCGCGATGGTGGCGGGCAATTGGCCTCNGATGCGGTTTTAGCCGATGCCATTTCCCGTGTTGCAGAGGCCAATGCTGGTCAGCCCATCACTGTCTTTGAAATCCTATCTGCCGTGATGTTTGTNNTTTTTTCTGANCATCCNGCNGATTNTTGTCTGGTNGANGTNGGNCTTGGCGGGCGTTTCGATGCAACCAATATTCTCGAAAACCCTACGGTTTGCGCCATCACNCCGATTGCACTCGATCATCAGGCATTTCTNGGCGAAACGATTGCAAAGATTGCCTTTGAAAAAGCNGGNATCATCAAGCCCGGCGCNAANGTAGTCATTGGGCCTCAACAAGACGAGGCACGTGAGGTGATNGAAGCAAAGGCNGAAGAGTGCAAANCACAGGTTTTCATCGCCGGNCAGGATTTTGATTATTACGAGCAGGGCGGACGATTCATCTATCAAGATGGTGAAGGCCTACTAGATTTGCCGATGCCCCAATTGGTCGGTGACCATCAGCTCGGCAATGCGGCAACAGCGATTGCCACCATTCGGGCNNCCGGAGCGACCGTTTCCAACGAACAATTTGAAATAGCTATGAAGCAAGTTTCATGGCCGGGACGTATGGGTCGTTTAAAAACCGGTGCCATCGTTGATAGGCTGGGCGAAAGTCGGGAAATNTGGGTCGATGGCGGNCATAATCCTGCNGCGGCTCANGTCATTGCCAANGAACTTATCCGGCAAAANAAACAGCGCGACCTACCGACCATTATGGTTTGCGGAATGCTCAATACCAAAGAGCCAAAAGGTTATTTCGAGGCCTTTGATGGCCTGATTGACCAAATCATCACGGTACCGATACAATCCAGCGATGCTGGGGTTGATGCGAATGATCTAGCTGAAATTGCTAGCCAAATCGGATTAAACTCCATGGCAGCAAGCTCGTTGTCGGAAGCGTTGGAAATCTTGGCGAAATCAGAACAAAAAAGCCGACAAAGAATTCTCTTTGCCGGCTCATTGTATCTCATCGGCGATGTTTTGAAAGAAAACGAAACGCCGCCTAGTTAAGTATTTTTAGATCGCACCGTTAATCCAGGTAACAAGGCCGTTTTTCGGCTTTGCGCCTACTTGCAGGGCTGCAGGTTCGCCATCCTTAAACAGGATCAGTGTTGGAATGGAGCGAACNCCATATTTGGCGGCTATTTCNGGNTTNTCATCAGAATTAACTTTGGTGATTTTAATTTTATCACCCATTTCATCNGAGATTTCCTCTAATGCCGGACCGATTGCTTTACACGGACCACACCATTCAGCCCAAAAATCGACCACAACAGGAACGTCAGATTCCAAAACAGTGGATTGGAAATTGGAATTATCAACTTTTATGGTAGCCATGTCTTTTCCTTTTCGATGCNATTNCTTATGGGCACTTGCAGGCTCCGGGAAGGGAGCGACTCAAATTTATATCTAGAGCGAAAGTAGGAAGCCAAGCAGGCTCCGTCAAGAAGCCCCATCTGATTCATTTATGATGACCTCAAGCTGGCTTGCCAGAAGCGNATCCCCTACCGGCATCAAGCTTGGCCCCTCAGACCATAATAAAGCACATTTAACCGCTCTATCGGGATAAACTTGGCCGATGAGATGTTGATAAAGAGCCAGCTGTGACAGGTAAGAACCGCTGATATCTTCCGCATTTTCAGGCATNTTTCTCCCGGTCTTATAGTCAATGATCCAGACATTGTTTTCTTCAACCAGCAAGCGATCAATCTGCCCGGTTATAAGGCGACGCCCGGATTTNAAATTAATGTGACCAGCAATCGAAACCTCNGCCTGCGAATTTTCAGAGAAAATCGGAGCAAAATCACTATGTTCCAATATGGCGATCACATCCCCAACCAGCTTTTCAGCTAAATCCGCAGCCAGTCCAAGCCGCGCGATATAGCTCTCGGCCACATTCNNGCGTTGCTCNGGCGCATAGTCNGGTAGATATTGCAGCAATTTATGGCTNACNGTNCCACGCAGGGCCGCATCCTGACNAGAGGTTTGCGAAGGCGCATATTTCACCTCTCCGACATCCTCTTCAATCGTGAAATGGGCTCCTGACGGGGTTAACGGCCGGGGCGGGTGTCGTTCAAAGGCTGGTTTGGTGCGTATCCAGTCCGGTAAAATTTTCGCAGACGGTTTCTTGACGCCCTCATCTGGTTTTGACTCGCGTGGCGTGGCGATATCTTTTCCGACCCATTGTATTGCTGTTAAAACTCCCTCTGCATCGAGAATTTTCTGTGCCCCACCTTCAAGCGATTGCCAGACCATTGGGTGCCAATGGGAATGTTTAAGATCACCAGACCCCTTATAACCGCAGACAATCAAGCGATCGGCGGCCCTCGTCATGCCCACATAAAGCAGGCGGCGATATTCTTCTTCTGCCCGTTGCTGCACCAGTGCAAGGCTTGATTGGGTGGCACCAATGCCATCATCTTTTGTTGGTTGCCAAAGGAAAGAACCCTCTCCCTCAATTTGCACCTTCATGACAGCAGGCCGGTGATTTGCGCCAAAGGCCGGACCACAGGAATCCACCAGAAACACGATGGGTGCTTCAAGGCCTTTGGAGGCATGCACCGTCATAATCCTGATTTCGTCTCGTCCAAGATCAAGCTCGCGTTTTATATCAGGTGCACTGCCGGTAAGCCTGGAGATAAAATCTTCCAGTCCTCGGCGACCAGTCTGGTCATAGGCAAGGCACTGATTGAGAAACGCATCTAATATCTCTTCAACCTCATTGCCCAGATGATGCATGAATGCCTTGCGCCCACCAAAAGGCCCCAGCAATTGCGCATAAAATTCATAAACCGGCAAATCTTTGGAATTTTCTATTAGATGGCTAATGCGTTTGAAAATTTCATTTGCCGACGCATTATTTTCATTAGCCAGATAAGCAATTAGTCGCCACAGGCTCCTTTTCTTTCGATCAACAGAAAGTTCAAACAAAGTTTGCTCCGAAATACCAAAGATTGGTGATTTCAAAAATGCCGCTAGGGATAGATCATCCTCCGGCATCAAAACGAAACGACCGAGCGCCAGCAAATCTTCAACCGCAATGTGCTCAGTCAGTTTCAACCGATCAGAACCAGCCACCGCCAGACCTTCGTTTTTCATGGCGCGGGTGAGGGCGGTTACAAAGCGATCGCGCTTGCGCACCAGAACCAGAATGTCTCCGTGACGGATGGCATTGCCTGTGCCTTCCAGTGTCGTACCTATCCAGCTCTTGATTGTTAATGCGATACGGTTTGCCAGCATGACCGCTGGATCTTCTGCCGTTTGATGATCTAGCGGCGCGAGCCATTCAGATGGTTTTTCAGTTTTTTCTTTTTCATAAAGCGGCCATACTTCCACCAGACCGGGATCAGTTCCCCGGATCGATTCGTGAATGGTCGAAGCGCCATCATGGTTGAGGCCTTTTGCGTTATCGGGGCTTTCAAAAACCTTATCGACAGCACTCAGCACTGCTTTGGTAGATCGGAAAGACAAATGCAGATTGACCGATTCAAAATTCTTGCCTGATTGAGCCACACGATTTTTCAGCGCCCGCGCTTGCCGCTCGAAGGCTTCTGGTTCTGCTCCCTGAAAGGAGTAAATCGATTGCTTTTCATCGCCCACGGCAAACACTGTTCGCGTTCTAAAACTCGCTGTTTCGCCTGAATGAAAATCCTCGGTAATCGCATCAACAATTTGCCACTGACGTGGGCTGGTATCCTGCGCCTCATCGATCAATAAATGATCAATGCCGCGATCAAGTTTATACTGAACCCATTGGCGAATTTCCGAACGCATGAGCAGATTGGCAGCACGATTGATCAAATCATCATAATCGACAAAGCCGCGCGAATGTTTCAACCGACCATAAGTCTCCAGCGTTTCCAAAGCGATTTTAAACAGTGCTCGTGACCCGTTGAGCATTTTCCAGGTTTTGATTGTCTCCATTCCGGCAAGCAGATTTTCAGTTTCTTCCTCGATCAGTTCGGGAAGCTCCGGCATCTGATCATTGACTGCCTTAGTGAAAACGCTGGCGCGGGGCGTGCCCGATTTTGTAAGCAAGAGTTTGGCCCGCAGGGAAGATTTTCGAGCAGGTTCTCTTGCAGACAAGAACTGCTCGATGGTTAGGGCTGCTTCCAAATTCCTCGCGCCGCCGATTTCTTTTGCCAGAACTGCAATTGCCGACCATTGGGTGTCTGGCATATTTGTCAAATCAAGGCTTTGTAATTCAATATCTTCAAGTCAACTATTTGCGGACATTTGGAAATGATCAAACATGGGAGCCATAGCTACATCAACGCCGATATCTGCCCAGTCAAGAAACGCTTCTCGCTCACTCACCAGCCTATCGAGCGCCTTGAACATCGCATCATCAGAACCAAAATTCATCGCCGTTTCAAAGGCACCAGATAATATTTCATCGCCCCGGTTTGCCTTGAGCAAAATGCGCTTTCGTGATTCTTCCAACAATGCTTTTTGGGCAAAATCATCGAGTACCTGAAAATGTCCGGATACATTTGCTTCCAGCGGGAACTGGTGCAACAGAGCTTCACAGAAGGCGTGAACGGTTTGGATTTTCAACCCGCCTGGCGTATCCAGCGCCAAGGCAAAAAGTTGCCTTCCACGACGCAAAAGCTTTGTGGTAGCGGGATGTCCCGTTACTTTTGTGATTTCTTTGGCAAGTTCTGCATCATCCAGCATGGCCCAATGGGAGAGTTTTTCAAACACCCGGTTGGACATTTCGGCTGCCGCTGCCTTGGTGAAAGTCAGACACAAAATCCGCGAGGGTGCGGTGCCTGATAACATGAGATGGATGACCCGAAGCGCCAACACATAGGTTTTTCCCGAACCGGCATTGGCCGATACCCATGCGGAATTTTCCGGATTTGCGGCGCGGTGCTGGTCTTCCTGGGTCTTTTGAGGAACGATGAGTTCAACCATCTGTGCCATCCTCCGGATCGCCTATCGACCACTCGCGTACCCGCGCCAAATGATCGTAGTCGCCTCCAAATTCCACCTCCCATTTAGGGGCATAGCGGGAGAGATAACCCTGCTCTAAATCCTCATAAGATTTGATGTGTGCCTTCAGCGAATGTAGGGCGTTTTGCGAAACTTCCTGTGCGCTTTGTTTCTTATCGGCAAGCTCATCAACCTTTAGAGCCTCATTGAGACGGAGCCTTATGAAAGCCAGTTCGCTGAGCTCTTTTGGCTCGCCGGTATCACGAAAACCACCGCCCAGTGCAATGGCACCTTCCAATGGAAGTTGCGGTGATAGGGTTTTTGCTTCGCGTTTTGAAGGACCGCTCCCGCTCTTATAATCGAACACAGAAATACGCCCGTCTTGGGTGACATCCACACGGTCAGCTCTGGCACGCAGGCGAAAATTACCCACTTCAATTTCGCCCTCTACCTCGCAGTAAACCTTGTTGGTTAGGAGGCTTTGAGGCGTTTCCCAAGCCAGATAGAGTTTCGCGATTTCTGCAAAACGGGGAAGCCATAGGGCTGCGATATCATCGGGCACATCGAAGTTTAAAAATTCTTGGCGTGCAATATCCATTAATTTTTCGAGAGAATCTGGTGCTGCTGGGTCGGGATTTTCCGACAAATATTTCGCCAATATCTCGTGATATAAAGTGCCCTTGAGGGCCGGGTCAGAAACCCGTTCCAGTTCCGGTAATTGACGCAGTTTCAAAATATGTTTGGCGTAGATAGCGTAGGGGTCGCGTATCCATGTTTCGATATCTGTGACCGCCATGCTTGTGGGCCGCAAGGCCACCGGCGGTTTGGGATTGGGGCGTTCGCTGGCAGTGGCTAAGCCATCACTTTTATCGAGTTGTTCGACCCAACCAAGATATTGGTTTCCCCGTTCAACCATCGCGGTGGAATGCTCTTTACCGGCGATTGCCAGCAATCTCTGCAGCCAGCGCGAAGCGATGGTCGGGGCATTATCCACACGCTGCGAGCGTGAAAGGATGATTTCATTGCAACCCATGAATTGCTGGAAATCGTGAGCTGCCAAACCAACCCGTCGCTCCGGCGGTGCCATGGTCAGCTCTGCCCGCATTACCCGGTTTAGGAAAGGATCATTTCTGGTTTTTGGCGGCCATCCGCCTTCGTTTAACCCACCCAAAATTACGCGATCTAATTGCAATAAACGCGCTTCAAGGGGCCCCAGAATATGAAGGCGAGGATGAGTATTTGCGACCGGCCGCATCACAACGTCACCCACCGTGGCTTCATATACGGCGGCAAAATCTTGCATCCGCAAATCAATTATGTCGGTAGCTGCGCTTTTGATGTCAGCGAAAAACTGCTTGAATTCCAACCCACCGGCAGCCTCATCTAACGTGCAAAAATCGCTCTCATTTTCAAACGACTCGGTGGCCAAATCTATTGCTACGAGATTTAATTTTTCAAAAAACTCTGACAAAGGTCGAGTGGATCTCTCATTTAATAAGTCGGCGAAATATCTTATTTTATCATCTATTTGTCGGCAAAATAATAACAAGCCCTGCCAGTCCTCTTCGCTCATTCGTCGCACAGGCTGGCTTAAATAATGTTTGGCTGCGCCAGTTTCCATCATATGGGCGCAGGCATCACCGAAATGGCCTGGCATTGGCGTGCGGATAACGCCGCGTACCAGAGCAAGTTCGAATAATCTCGCGAGCTTTTGCGCCTGCTCGGCTGAATATCCGGCTCTGAATAATGGATGCTTCAACAGGGATACGAGATTAACGGGCGTACAATTGCCGAAACACACATCCTGCAACAGGCGCAGGAACACGCCCACATCGCTGTTGCGCAGGGACGTGCCGCCTGAATCATCTACCTCGATGCCAAAACGCTGCAATTCTGCTGCCACACGCCTGCCCAAAACCCGGTCAGGAGTAACAAGGGCCGTGGTTTTCACCTCATTCTTGAGGGATTCGCGCAAAGCAAGCGCGATTGCCAATGCCTCCTGCCGCTCTCCCGGCGCTTCAATGATCGTGATCGATGCAAAACCGGAACCAGCCATTTCCGGTGAGATCGTTTGAGAAATCTGGTTCCATTTATCCGTTGCTTCTGCCGGTAACATGGCGAGGCTGACGAGTTTTTCGCGCGCTATGGCGCTGGTATCAGGAAGCCCAAGAATTTTTACCTGATCACGCTCAATACCGATTTTCTCAATCAGTTTCGCCAGACCATATTGCGGCTGCGAGGGGGCGGTGATGGGTTCATCCAGTGCTTTACCGGTGCCGCCTCTCCTATGGAGAAGGTTTTTCCAATCATCATCGTCCATTTCCAGATCAAGGCCAGGAAGGATCAATGCGCCCTGCTCTTGCCCGGCAATTGCTGCCAGCAAGCGCCCGGTTGCCGGAATCGTGCCGGTCGAACCCGCGGCGATAACAGGCCCGCGTGTGCCCTCCTTGTAGCGTTCAACGCGCTGGTCCAGAATGATGCCACGCAGTTTTGCNGGGTCAATCTTGCCNTTTTCTTTCAGGACTTCCGGCCAGTGNTCCATNGCGATNTTNAGAAAGGANAGNGTNANNTGCCACCATTGNGCNTAGTCATCAGGAACCAGCGCCAGCAACGCATTCCACGAAATTTCCTCGGTTTCCATCTGGTCCATTAGCTGGCCCAGATCACCGGCAAGCCACATGGCATCGGCNGGAGAGGAAGGGATGATGATNTCTTCNTCGCCGAANAATGCGATNGTNTCTTTNGAAAGAGCNGCNGTCCANGATTGCACCATTTGAAACNGNATAAATTTGCGCTCCAGAGGCAGCATTGGTTCATGGAAATCGAGCGCNACNTCGCCGCTTTCAAAAAGCAGCTCCTCCTCATCGGCATCCCCCAAAGTTCGAATGGAGGGAAGGATTGCGGCCTCTGAACCAAGTTCTGTAAGGAATTCCGCGGCAAGGCCGCGNGCTGCACGTCTTGTNGGCACGTAAATGGTTGCNGTTGATAGCAGCANCGGGTTTTTNCGNGGTTCAAAGCCNNCCACAAGCTCNCCATCNAGCAGNGCACGGGCCGTNGTTCTTAAAAAGTTGCAGCCAGCCGGAATTGAGAACACATTTGGNGTGCGTCCTGAATTTCTGGATATTGTTTTCTGAGTTATCTATGGCCTANACGCTCCTGATGCTGATTCTAAAATTATATGGAATTCAACATCAGGTCAAAGCGCATTATTGACGCCGTGAGATTAAATCAAGCAGCGCTTCTAGCAATGGCTTCTTCGGCGTCTTTAATGGCTTCAGGGGTTCCAACATGCAACCACAGACCATCCATATTCATGCCNAACAGGCGATCTTTTTCCATTGCCTCATCGAATTGAACGTTGATGGAAAAAGCGCCCTCAGGAGCGTTATCNAAAATCGACGGATTAATGATGGCGGCACCGGCATAGGCGAAGGGCGCGGTGGTGCGTTCCTTACGCCGTGTTAGCCTGCCCTCGGCATCCATGGTGAAATCGCCCTTATTTGTGTAGCCGATGGCATGTGCCACGTTGGACAACATCAACAATATATCCATCTCATCAGGATTCCAGAAATCCGCCATACGCTTGAGATTCGGCGTATAACCCTCGATCCAGAATGTATCGGAGTTGAGCAGAAAAAATGGGTTTTTCCCAAGCTTTGGCAGAGCTTTGGCAATGCCACCACCAGAGTTCATCAACGCATCGCGCTCATCGGAAATCACGATATCGGGGCTGCGACGCGCGGCAAGATGGGATTCCATCTGGTCGGCGTGGTGGTGCACATTGACCACCGCGTGTTCAACGCCAGCGCGTTCGATCACATCGAGGGAATGGTCAAGCAAGGTTTTGCCGTAAACTTTTACCAACGGCTTTGGAATTGTGTCAGTGATCGGGCGCATACGCGTGCCCAGGCCAGCGGCCAGAATCATTGCGCTTTTTGGGTTTTTATTCAGTGTTTCAATATTTTCCATCAATATCATCTTTCTTACGGTCGAGCACTTTAGGTCACTATTTTTGAGTCAGAGACCTTGCGAACCAGTCTTGATATTCGCCAAGTGCGGGATTTTTAAAGCATCGTTCCAGATAGGTACGAATGCGAGGAATATGCTTCAAATACATAGGCTTTTTGTCACGTTTATGAAGCCTGACAAAAATTCCCAGAATTTTTGAAGCCCGCTCTGCCGCAGCGATTGTATAAAGCTCTTTAAACTCTATAGCATCGAAAGCTGGCTCGGCGCTGACCCTCAACTCTATATAGTGTGCAACGAGTTCATCTTCCAGTTCTTCGCTCACATCGACGCGAGCATCTTGGGCCANAGATGCCAAATCATAGGCGCTCGGGCCAATTACAGCNTCCTGAAAATCAATCAAGCCGAGGCGNTCGTGGCCNCTGGCATTTTCGCGCCANATCAGGTTTGGCGNGTGATAATCNCGTAAAACAAGCGTTTGTTCGCTCTCTTGCAANCGGGTAATCAGGCCCTNCCAGATTTTATTGAANCTTTGCAAATCCGCGTCAGGCAANNTCTCTCCGCGTATGGAAGGGGCATACCACTCNGTCAATAATTCAACCTCGATGGTCATGGCATCTTGGTCAAATTTTGGAATATGATGGNTGATATCATCAGAAACCTTGATGGCCTCAGGCCAGTCGGTCAAATGAAGTTTTACCAGCAGCTCGGTAGCGGCGAGATAGCGCTCCCTGATTGGGTTGCGCTCGGCATCAATCACGCCACCTTGTCCCATGAACTCTGTCAGCAATAGACCCGCATCAAGATTTTGCGCGAAAATCTCAGGCGCATAAAAATTGGCATCCCTTAAGGCAAGATCAATCGCCACAAAGGCTGAAACGTCCTCTGCTAAATGGGCAATTTGGCTATAAGGCTTGCCATCACGCACGGNCGGNCCATCAGCTTGGCGNGCNGCATTCATCAGCAAACGGGTTTCGCTGTCATTTGTCACCAGCTCATAGGCCCGCGTGGACGCATCCCCTGTGAGCGACTGGCGTTTGATGTTCTCACCCCAGTTTTCGCGCAAGAACGCTCGAATTTCAAAAGAACGCGTGATGCGGCGCAAAAACTCCTNTGGTCCGGAAATNNTGATTTTCCGNTTGTCGCCCTTCGCGATATCGATTTGGATATTGGCCAGATTATCCGGCAGCATNTCCTCGGCNTTTTGCGGCCATTCAATGATGGCAACGGCGTTTTGAAGCGCCTCATCAAGGCCCAGTTCCAAAACCTCAGAAGGNTCGCCCAAACGATAGAAATCAAAATGATGGATCGCNGGATTGGTCGCGTAAACCTGTTCCAAGGTATAGGTGGGGCTTGGAACCTCCAGGTCTAAATCATCGGCAAGATGGCGAATNATGGCGCGGGCCAGTGTTGATTTTCCNGCCCCCAAATCTCCGCGCAAACCAAGGCAATCGCCAGCTTTCAGCGCCAGCGCAATATCATGCCCGAGCAATTGGGTTTCATATTCGCTTGATATTTCCCGGGTGAGGTTTTTGTCTGGGTGCATATGTTCTCATCTATTCCGCTGCATCCAGCGATNGTTTTTGCGCCGGGTTGCGCGGGAANTGGCACACAAACCGCGCGCCTCCNGCTTCTGTAGTTTCCACAAAAACCCTACCGCCGTGCAGATTAACCAGNCTTTTGACGATNGATAGACCAAGGCCNGTGCCCTGTCGCTGATTGGCNACGCCGCCGCTTTCAAACCGNTCAAAGATGGTGTTCTTCATATTNTCGGGCACACCTTGGCCTTCATCTGAAATGGCGATTTCCACCATGGTAGCNCCNGTTTTACCGGTAATGGCAATCTTTCCCCCGTCNGGTGAGAAATTCACAGCATTGGAAATCAANTTATACAGAACCTGCTGCAGCCGCTCGCGATCCGCAATNAGAACGACATCGTCATTGGGAATATCGACTTTNACGGTTAAATCATGTTCTTTGATCTCGCTNTGAAGCCTATCAAGACTGTTCTGAATTGTCTTNTTCAGCAAAACTTCCTGCATGTCGAGGTTCAACACGCCCGCATCCATAGTGGCAAGGTCGAGAATATCGTCGACAATGGCCTTCNACGTGGCCGAAGCCTCATTGATGTGATCCACATATTCGTTTTGTTTGCTGCTCAGTTTGCCAATGGCGCCATTGGACAGCAATTCACCGAANCCTGAAATGCTGGTNAGCGGTGCNCGCAATTCGTAAGATACGTGCTGGATAAATTTGCTTTTCAGTTGATCGGATGCTTCCAGCGCCTCTGCACGTTGTTCAAGCGCTCTTTCCACTTTAATGCTGTCGGTTTTATCNGTGAAGGTCAGCATGGACTGGGCTTGNGGCAGGGATACCAGAGTGACGTCAACAATCGTGCCGTCGTCCAGNTCTAAGCGTCCGTCGATGGTTTCNCGTTCATCGTTAAGCCCGGTAATTTCGCGTACGATATCGTCTAAAATATCTGCGGCNTCGGTTTTTCTACGAACGTTNTCCAGNAGGTCGCCCACNTGGCGGCCTTCTAACGCTTGGCTATTGCCTTTAAAATCCCACATGGTGGAAAAAGCCGGATTTGAAAGTCGTAATTTTCCGTCAGAACCAAACACCGCCACCGCTTCATGCAAATGATCAAGGGTTTCGCCCTGCACCTTGATTAGCGCATTATAGTTGATTTCAAGGGCTAATTGTTCGGTGACATTTTCAAAGGTCCACGTAGCNCCGCCCTGTTCCTGTGGGCTGGATATGACNCGCAAGGTCGTNCCATCGGGCAAATGCCACCAGATTTCGCTTTGTTCCAACGCCTGATAGACTGCCAATTGTTCTTCGCGCCATTTGCGCCAGTCCGGTTGCTCAGGCAATTTTCCACCGGCAAGCATGGCATCAAGTATCTCGCCATGGGTCGGATCGCCCTCAATCAGAGTTGGGCCAAGCGCCCATAATTGCTGAAAGCTTGCATTGGCAAATTGAAGGCGCTTGGAAGAATCAAATATCGCGACCGCCGTTGTCAATTGGTCCAGCATTACTGCATTGCTTGCAATGGTTTTTGCCAAGGTGGTCCGAACAGCTTCAATATCGCTTCGGTCAATCGCTATGCCCGCGCCGCCACTTTCGGTGGTGATATCCACCACATCCACAACGCGGCGATCGCCTGAAATAACCGCCGGTAATCGTCCTGAAAAATGGTTNGAATTTTGNTGNCCTGCGGTAATTTCCTTGCGTTCGGCACTGTCAAACAGTTGAATGTTCTTGGTTACAGCAACCTCNCCATCGCTTGCATCTACCGCGTTTGCGTAGGCCTGATTGGCCCAGAACAGTTTGTTTTCCTTGTCTTTAAGCCAAACCGGCATNTCCATTTTTTCAAACAGATTTTGCACACAATCAATCATCGAAAGCAGATTAACGTGNTCTGATTCAAGCTTGGCAAGGGCAGCGCGCTCGCCGCCCAGTTCCATGAAACGGACAAATGCGTGTCCGCCTGATGTGCGTCCCTGCGCTTCAAGAATACCGCCACCGCGCGTTTGTAGCGGTAAATCGAAACTTGCGGCGTTAAGTCGAAGGTCTTTCAGGGCTTTTTCGAAATCGGATGCAGAACCGGGCTTTAGCCAGGTGCCAAAGGCCAAAAATTGGGAATGGTCTTTTGGAACACCTGAGGTGGAAGACAGAGACCCCAAAATTTCAGGCGTTTGTGCCGAACCATCCCAAACCACTGTGCACTGGTCATTGATATTGACCAATGCGTCGGTGCGCTCGTGGGAAGCACGCAAAATAGATAGGCGGTTTTTGAGCAGACTATTCTCACCGGAAATACGGGATCGCTCGCGGATAAGCCAGTTGGCAGCCAGAAGCGCAAAGCTCATGGCACCGCCAAAAATCGCCAACATCATGATTTCAACAGAACCAAAAGGGGGCGCAAAAAAGCCGGAAATACTGGCGAAACTTAACGGCAGACCTTCACCGGCAGCAAGTGCCGACGTTCCAAATCCTGCCATTGCGCCAATGAATAACGGAATTCCCAGCAAAGCATGGCAATTTGAAAAGCGCNCAATCCGGCGATATAGGGAGCCTCTTTTCGCAGAGCCCTGCCGGTTAAAAACCCCGATTTTGTCGCGCAACACATGCTTATCCGAAGAATCAGATAAGCTGTAATTCTGGGTATCCCCTGAACCACTCNTTGGCATGCCTTTGGTCCTCTCGCCGCTAGATTACCGAGACTGCCCTGCTTTTATCAGACCATATTTTTATAATTCGCCTCTACGGGCCATTGGCAACTGATTCGCTTAACAATACTCAATTAGCGAATCAGCGGATAGATGTATTTGCAAAAATAAAGCCGCCGGATTTGTCAATCCGGCGGCTACTATATCTTGTGGATAGTGAAGTCTAAATCAATATCTGTAGTGTTCTGGCTTATAAGGACCATCGACAGTGACGCCAATATAAGCGGCCTGTTCTTCGCTCAATTTAGTCAAATTGGCATTCAACTTAGCCAAATGCATCATGGCAACTTTTTCATCGAGGTGTTTAGGCAGCACATAGACTTCGTTTTTGTAGTTTTCCGATTTGGTATAAAGCTCGATCTGAGCCAGCACCTGATTGGCAAAACTTGCAGACATCACAAAGCTTGGATGGCCCGTAGCATTACCAAGGTTGAGCAAGCGACCTTCGGAAAGAAGGATCATGCGATTGCCATTTGGGAATTCAATCATATCAACCTGAGGTTTGATATTGTCCCACTTGTAATTCTTCAGTTTTGCAACTTCAATTTCATTGTCGAAGTGACCGATATTGCCAACAATGACCATATCTTTCATCTCGCGCATATGCTCGATGCGGATGATATCTTTGTTGCCGGTTGTGGTGATGAAAATATCAGCAGTAGCAACAACATCTTCCAGTTGAACAACTTCAAAGCCATCCATGCAGGCCTGAAGCGCGCAAATTGGATCGACTTCAGTTACTTTCACGCGGGCACCGGCGCCAGCAAGACTTGCGGCAGAACCTTTGCCGACATCGCCATAACCGCAAACAACAGCAACCTTACCGGCCATCATTGTATCGGTTGCGCGGCGAATGCCGTCAACGAGGGATTCTTTACAGCCATATTTATTATCGAATTTCGATTTAGTAACTGAATCGTTCACATTGATTGCAGGGAAAGGCAGCAGGCCTTTATCCATCAATTGATAAAGACGATTAACGCCAGTGGTGGTTTCTTCCGAAATACCGATGATGGCATCGCGCTGTTTCGTGAACCAACCCGGGCTTGCGGCCAGACGCTTTTTGATCTGGGCAAACATATATTCTTCTTCTTCAGATTCTGGCTTGGAGATTACATCTTCACCAGCTTCTTCACGGGCACCAAGCAGGATATAGCCTGTTGCATCGCCGCCATCATCAAGGATCATGTTGCAGAATTGGCCATCGTCCCACTGGAAGATTTTGTCGGCATAATCCCAATATTCTTCGAGGGTTTCGCCTTTAATGGCAAATACAGGAACCCCAGAAGCAGCTATTGCAGCCGCTGCATGGTCCTGTGTTGAGAAAATATTGCAGGATGCCCAGCGAACATCGGCACCGAGTGCAACCAGCGTTTCGATCAAAACAGCCGTTTGAATGGTCATATGAAGGGAACCGGCAATCCGCGCGCCTTTAAGGGGCTTTGATTCGCCAAATTCTTCGCGGCAGGCCATCAGGCCCGGCANTTCAGTTTCAGCGATGATGATTTCCTTGCGACCATAATCAGCAAGGTCGATGTCTTTCACAATATAGTCTGTGAACGCGCTCATGAGATATCCTTTAGGAGAGGGTTAAATACTTAAATACGGGAACTCGCGTCAAACTCGGATATACGAATTCAAGTCTATCAGGCGAATTTATCGACTGTTTAGCAGGATGCTACGCGCCATGCAATGTCATATAAAGAATTCTTTATATGATTCGACGCTGGAATAGGATGCTCCTATTCCCCTTCCCCAAACTTGTCATCAATCAGGTTTTGNAGCGCNATNAGNGCNTCATNGGCATCCGGGCCGCNGGCAGAAATATGAATTGAGCTACCATTGCCTGCCGCAAGCAGCATTAATCCCATAATGGACGTGCCGCCAACCACATGCCCGTCCTTGCTGACNGTGATTGNNGCNTCNAATTCTTCNACNCATTTAACAAANTTNGCCGATGCCCNTGCGTGCAGGCCNCGTTTATTGGTGATTTTAAAAATGCGCGGCGTGGCCGGATCATCTGGCATTAAATTACTGGCCCTGCAAAACCTGGCTNGCCACATTGATATATTTACGGCCTGAATCCTGCGCTTCCGACAGGCTCTCATCCATATTTTCGGACGTTCTGACACTGGCAAGTTTAATCAGCATGGGAAGATTAACCCCGGCTAACACCTCGATAGTACCGGCCTGCATCACCGAAATGGCAAGATTTGAGGGGGTGCCGCCAAACATGTCGGTGAGAATAATCACACCACTTCCGGAATTAACCTGCGATACGCTATCGAGAATATCCTGCCGGCGTTGCTCCATATCATCATCGGGCCCGATNGCGATGGTTTCCATCTGTTCCTGCGGTCCCACCACATGCTCCAGCGCCAGCCGAAATTCATTGGCCAATTGTCCGTGCGTAACGAGTACGAGCCCAATCATAATGTTTTCAGCTTCCCGGTTGATACAGTGATATTTCAACGGCTATTTTTACCGATTCCTGCTTCAGCGCAAGGCAAATTTCTTGTTTTATTCAGATTTCCCCGAAGGAAGTAATATTANAAAACGTGCGCCATGGGCAGGTGAACGGCGATTTTCTGCCTTGATTGAGCCTCCATGGGCTTCGACTATCTGTTTNGAAATCGACANACCGAGGCCTGAATTTTGCCCAAACGCTTCGCCNTCAGGTCGATCTGTATAAAACCGTTCAAATACCCGNTCCATATCTTCAGCCTGAATGCCGGGGCCGTTATCTTCNACGATAATCTGGAATTTGTCGGCGACAGGNTTCAGCGAGACCGTAATTTTACCGCCGGTTTCCGGCACAAAGGATTTGGCATTATCAATCAGATTATTAATAACCTGACCCAATCGGCTATCATGGCCTTGAATGACATAACCATCCTTTTGCCCCTTCAGCTTTGCGACATTGGTAGAAATTTCGACCTTTTTTTGGCGCCTGGAAGGCTGGCTGGCAATCTCGACCACCGCCAACAGTAGCTTGGCCAGATCGGTCGGNTCCAAATCGGTGCGCGCCANCTCCGCGTCCAANCGCGAAGCATCNGAAATATCGGTTATNAGCCGGTCAAGNCGCCGCACATCNTGCTGGATTACNGCCATTAATTGATCTTTTGCCTTCTGGGTTTTGGCCAGNGGCAANGTTTCNACNGCACTTCGAAGNGANGTCAGTGGATTTTTCAGNTCATGGCTCACATCAGCNGCAAAACTCTCAATTGCATCNATTCGGCCATAAAGTGAGTTGGTCATTTCTCCTAAAGCTGCCGACAAATCACCAATTTCATCCTGTCTGCCGGAAAAATTCGGTATTTCTTCCCGTGAATTCACCCCACGTCGCACCCTGTTTGCCGATTCCGACAATTTGCGCAATGGCGTTGCAATGGCGCTGGACAGCACAATTGAAAGGATGACCATGACAATCGCTGCCACCAGAAAAATGCGCAGGATNGCCAATCGCTCTTCGGTAACAATCCTGTCGATATCGCCTCCCTGGGTTGATAGCAGCAAAACCCCCAGCACCGCCCTAAAACGTTGAATAGGCAGGGCAACGGAAACAATCATTTCGCCTTTTTCGGTGACCCGAACCACCGGTTTCGGTGACCCTAAAAGCGCGGATACAACTTCTGGATATTCGGTGCCAAGACCCTGAATTTCTTTGTAAATGGGTAAATCTCTTGGGCGCAGGAGCCAGTTCAGGGTTTCTCGAACCCAGTCGAGCATGCCCATATCATCNTCGTCCAACAACGGTAATTCATAGCGCAGCACTTGCCCACCGGCGTAAAGGTGGCGCGAATCAAGGATTAACAACCCTTCCGGATCATAAATGCGCGCTCTGGTGCGGGTTGGCTGAATGAGNTCNCTCANCACCGGTGCAATTCTTTCCGGATCAATTGGAAAATCAAGGCTGTCAAAATTATCAAGGCTTGGAAGCACGCTTTCGCCNGTGCGTAATTCCAGCAATTTATCAGGATCAATGGTGATGGTATTGGTTTCAACGGTGGCTGAAACTGAAATCGAATCGGCAATGATGCGACCTTGGGTGAGCAGGCTTTCCACTCTCGCGTCAATCAGGCCTTCACGGAACTGATTGAGATACAAAATACTTGATAAAATCACAGCAAGGGCCGTGAGGTTGAGGGAGATGATGCGCCTTGTGAGCGAAGACACCANGGTGCGCCGTATGGCCTGCATCAGCCTGAAAACCGGCCGTTTCTTTGCCGGGCTGGCACTCTCTTCATCTGCTCGCGACGTCAAAACCGGTTCATCCACTGGCACCGGCTTTGGTTTTTGCCCAACACTCGAAGCTTCGATTATTGTTTTGGTGGCGCTATCAGAGCGCTGTTTATCGCGCAAACCAGCGCTTCCATCGACAGATTTGTCGTCGGACAGACGTTCTCGCGAATTTTGCGGCTCCAGATCCATTCATNTTCCAATAAATTGACCCTGCTTATGAGTCCCTTACCCTAAGCATAACGCAGCGGCCACATTCGCTCAAACGTTTTCGCGNAAACGATACCCAACACCNTAGAGGGTTTCGATCATNTCGAAATCATCGTCTTCCACTTTGAACTTCTTGCGCAGCCGCTTGATGTGGCTATCGATGGTGCGATCATCCACGTATACTTGGTCGTCATAAGCGGCGTCCATTAATGAATCGCGNCTTTTTACGACACCAGGACGTTGTGCCAGTGCAAACAGGATGAGAAATTCTGTTACCGTTAGCGTAACCGGCTTACCGTCCCATGTGCAGGTGTGGCGTTCCTGATCCATCGCAAGCAGGCCGCGCTCCAGGGTATTGGAGGCAGGCTCGGCATCGCTGGCCTTTGAACCGGCAACCGGGCCTGCATTGGCGCGTCTCAGCACGGCTTTTACCCGCTCAACCAGCAAACGCTGGGAGAAGGGCTTGGTAATAAAATCATCGGCACCCATTTTCAGGCCGAAAAGCTGNTCGATTTCATCATCCTTAGAGGTGAGGAATATCACCGGGAGATCGGAGCTCTGGCGCAGTCGGCGCAGNAATTCCATGCCGTCCATGCGNGGCATCTTGATATCGAATATCGCCAGATCAGGGCGGCGAATGGTCAAACCATCAAGAGCAGACGCGCCATCGGTGTAAGTCTCCACCCGATAGCCTTCAGATTCCAACGCAATCGATACCGAAGTCAGAATATTGCGATCATCATCTACAAGGGCAATTGTTGGCATTTTAAAAATTCTCCATCAAGTCAGTCTTACATATAGGGCGTTGTGGCCATTGGCGCCAGAATTACGCGTAAATTGTGGCAGAAAAAGATATTGAGTTTTTANAACAATTCGACTTAAGCTCTAAATTTACTATACACAATACCTTTTCTCTTTCCTCTAATCTATGAAAATGCCATCGATTAAGACTACTTTAAGTTAACTCACACGAAGAAAATTATGGGTGTTTTTGATTTTGTGAAATCTGTCGGGAAAAAACTTGGCATCGATGATGAAGGAACACCGCCCACAGCTGCTGATTTGAAAAAAAACTTGATAGCAACGATCTGGGTACAGAAAATATCTCAGTGGAGATTGTTGGCGATAAGGCCGTCATCAAGGGTGAGGTTGCAGACTAGTCTATCTTTGAAAAAGCCATTGTGGCACTCGGCAACACGCTGGGGGTTTCGCAGGTCGAAGCAATCGAAGTTAAGGTCGCCGCTTCAACACCCGCAGGCTTGGTGCTGCACGAAGTTCAAAAAGGCGATAGCCTTTGGAAAATAGCCAATAGACCGATGCTCAGCGATCCTGATAAAATTTATCTGGGCCAGATGCTGCGCATTCCAAACCGAGGCTAAATTTCAAACGACTCAATTCATCAGTAATTTAACCGCCGAAAAGCAAATCCATGATGGTTTTTGGTTTTTGGCGGCTTTGGTTTGAACCGCCCAACCCTGCCGAAGGACGAGGCCCGGAACCTCTTGTGGCAAGACGGGTGGTCTGGCGCGGTATGGGCGCGATAGGTTCTGATTTTCTTGGGCTGGTCGGGGCAATTAAGCGGGCAATATTACGAGGTTCGCGCCTCGCAACAGAACGTGATGGGCGAGCGGTTGGAATGACCGAAACCACGCCGATATAATTGCCCGGCAAATCGGATACCGGCACATCTTTCAGGGCGCCTGTCATAAAGGCGTGCCAGCTTGTTGCAGGAATGGAGCCACCTGTGACTTTCTTAGTCGGCTTGCCGTTGTCATTACCGTACCACACACCAGTGATTAGATTAGCCGTATAACCAATAAACAGCCCGTCCCGTGAATTCTGGCTNGTNCCNGTTTTACCAGCCACCTGCCAGCCTTTNATACGAGCAGCTTTGCCAGTGCCTTTTTCGACAACCTGTTGNAGCATGATATTCATCATACCAAGCTCTCTCGGCCTTATTACCTGATCAGCGTTTTCACTCTTGCGTTCATAAAGAATATTGCCTTTGAGGTCTTTCACCCGCTTGATGATATGAGGTGTGACGCGATATCCGCCATTGGCAAATGGCACATAGGCACCGGTTAACTCCATCAGTTTCACCTCGGAGGTGCCAAGGGCAATCGACGCGTTATTCTGTAGTTTGGAATTGATACCAAGNCTGTGGGCCGTTGCCACTACNTTGCCGGGACCAACTTCCGTTGCCAATTGGGCGGCAATTGTATTCAGCGATTTGGCCAGTGCNGTTGAAAGGGTCACCTCGCCACGATACTTTTTATCGTAGTTTTTGGGCGTCCAATTACCAATTTTCACCGGNGCATCCAAACGGATGGAAGCCGGTGTGAGCCCACGTTCCAACGCTGCCANATAGACAAATGGCTTGAAGGCGGAACCGGGCTGNCGCATGGCATCNGTCGCGCGNTTAAACTGNCTATCGGCATATTCATTGCCACCNACCATGGCACGTATGGCGCCNTTGGANTCCANCGCNACCANCGCNCCTTGNGAAACTCNCANCTTNTTGCCTTTTTCCTTCAGGGTCTTNGAAATAACATTGCCCGCAAGGGTTTGCAGCTTGAGATCNATCGTCGTATCGACGATCACNTTTTGTTGGAAATCCCCGATCAAANCNGGCAATTCCTTCATCACCAGATCAGCCACATAATGTTGTGAGCCACTCCAATATCGTTTGGCCTTTTTAGGCTTCATGGAAAGAGCTTTATTTGTCTCGTTCTTGGTCACAAATCCTTCGCGGCGCATGGCAGCAAGCACTAATTGAGCGCGCGCATTGGCAAGTTTTGGATTGCGGGCCGGGGAAAGTTTTGACGGGGCTTTTAATAAGCCGGCTATTAAGGCTGCCTCTGCGAGAGAGACATCGCGGGCCGATTTTTGAAAATACCGCCTTGCTGCCGCATCAACGCCATACGCACCAGAACC
>JAESSK010000050.1 GCA_016764155.1 Rhizobiaceae bacterium | reverse complement strand
CGCAAAAGACGTGCTCAGAAGCATCGTCAGCGGCAAGCGCACGGCAAATGGTGAAACCAACCATCAGATTGAATGGGGTGATACCGTTCGCAACCCGAAATTGCGCACTAGTGATGATATGCTGCGCCACTTTGATGTGGTGGTGGCCAATCCGCCATTCAGTTTGGACAAGTGGGGTACTGAGGCGGCAGAGACCGATAAGTTTGCCCGGTTCCGCCGGGGTGTCCCACCCAAGACCAAAGGTGATTATGCATTCATCCTGCATATGATTGAAATCATCGAAACCACATTCCGCGAAGAGTGCGAAACCGATTTGTTCGGTGAACAAGTTGTGCTTTGCGGCGGTCTTGTTGAATTGATCCGTGCCGGTTTTGAAACACTTGTTGAAGGTGGCTACGCCCCTGAAATGGCATATTTCGAGTGCCTGCACGAAGTGAAATTGATTGTTGATCTGATCTATGAAGGCGGCATTGCCAACATGAACTATTCAATCTCTAACACTGCTGAGTGGGGCGAATATGTATCCGGTCCGCGCATCATCACTTCTGAAACCAAAAAAGAGATGAAACGCGTTCTGACAGATATTCAGAATGGTAAATTCACCTCCGATTGGATGCAGGAATATCGTGCCGGTGCTTCCCGCTTTAAAGCCATTCGCCGTAATAACGATAGCCACCAGATCGAAGAAGTTGGTGAAAAACTTCGCGGCATGATGCCTTGGATTAAAAGCGGCGCGCTGGTTGATAAAGAACGCAACTAGTAACACTGATACTTTTGAAAGGCCGCGAANTTTTCGCGGCCTTTTTNTGTNNATATTGCCTAGTGATGATGCCCACGCCAATGTCTGTGAAGGTGACGCCGATTGCGATGACGATGAATGTGGCGATGGGACCCGGAACGGAAGTAAACTCGGGGTAGTGTGATGTGAATACGCGGCCCATGATAGTGAGGCCAATAATGGTGATGATAATGCCGGTAGCGGCGATGGTGTCGCCGGTGCACCTTAATGACGTCACTGTTTTTAGTGATTTCGATTGGTGTCGTGAAACGCATGGCAGNTGCACTGGCTGAATTNGTGCCAATCAAGCCTGTAAATCCGACAATAATTGCCAAAATCATAGAATATATTAGTGTTTTCATAAGATTGATCCCTCCTGACAAANCGAGTGTNTCGATTTGACTTTCATTTAGCCCTTTTGTTCTTCCATATTAGCTCGGGAAAACTGGCGAGATTGTGATGANGTCTGAACGATATGNTGCGATTTATTTTNCTGTTCTTAGTTTTTGGAATTANAGGTTTTCTATGTCTGTTCGAATAGCCACTTTTAATGTCGAAAACCTGACCCAGCGTTTTGTCTTCTCTGCTCGGGATGTAAACCATTCTCGCCTTGGNAGNGTGCGGGCGCATTTGCANAGGCTGAAAGCTTCTCAACTCNGATCCTCTACGCTTGATACAATGCAACTGACNGCAAGGGCGATTGCAGATACCAATGCCGATATCATCTGTCTGCAGGAAGTTGATAATATTGANACGCTGAAANCGTTTGAGCGTGANTTTCTTACNGANCTTCCNGGTGGNCGNTATAGCCAAATTCATTTGATTGANGGGAATGACGGGCGCGGNATTGATGTGGCNNTGATTGCNCGTAAGCGGACCGCCGANGGTGANGTGATAGAAATNGCTGNCGTTAAAAGCCATGCGAAGATGACCTATGGCCAGCTTGATTTAACGGGTGGCTCCGCCCTTGCNNTGTCTCTGGAAGAACTGGAACTNGCGCCNCANGANCGNGTNTTCAGGCGCGATTGTCTGGANGTTGATTTTCTTATCGGTGGGCGTGCNCTGACTTTNTTTGTNGCGCATTTNAAATCCATGGGNGCNTATGGCAGNNANCTCAANGGGCGNTTGCATACCATGCCGGTNNGGNTGGCGGAAAGTCTTGCNATNNGGCGTATTGTTGAACAGAAATTCAATCAGGATGCAGCNAAGCAAAGNTGGCTTGTTTGNGGTGATCTCAATGATTATCAAAGCCGCCTTGCCATTGGTGCCGAGATCGACGGGGTGCGGAATTTTTCGTTATTTGAAGAGAAAACCAGTGGATTTGATCCGTTGCTTGAACAGGGTTTTTCCCAAAATCTTGTTGCAAGGCGACCCGGCGACGATCAATGGACGCTCTATTATTCCAGAGAACCATCAGAAGCAGTCGATGTTCGCCATCTCGTGCAACTTGATTATATTTTGGCGTCTCCTTATCTGGCTCAAGCCAACCAAACTGCCATTCCTGATATCATTCGCAATGGCCAGCCTTTCCGTACGATTTTTCCCCCCGGACAAGAAGTCGAGCGCTATGCCCGCACTGGCTGGGACAGGCCGAAAGCCTCTGACCATTGTCCTGTTGCGGTGACGCTGGAAATGATATGATTCGGGAAATTCAGAATCCGGAGAAAAACATTGCTGTCACTATTTGAAATCGCATCGCTGTTATTGGCGATCTCTGCGGCTTTTGGTTGGATCAACCATGTATTCATTCATCTGCCTCACACAATCGGCTTGTTGGTGATGGCCGTTGCTTCTTCCGTTGCTCTGTTGGTGGCGACACATTTTTTCCCGACATTGGGCATCATCGAAGTGGTGCAGCAGGCGATTAGCCAGATTGATTTTTATTCCACCGTCATGGAGGGGATGCTGGCATTTTTATTGTTTGCCGGTGCGCTGCATGTGGATTTTGATTTTTTGAAAGATCAAAAATGGCCGATCGGTATCATGGCGACCTTTGGGGTGGTGATTTCGACCTTTATTGTTGGAACCGGATTTTGGTATCTGGCGCAGATCTTTGGCGTTGAATTACCCTTTATCTGGGCGCTGGTGTTTGGTGCGTTGATTTCACCAACCGATCCTGTGGCGGTTTTAAGCTTGCTCAAATCAATCAATGTGCCCCATTCGCTGGAAGCAAAAATTGCCGGTGAATCCCTGTTCAATGACGGCGTGGGCGTGGTTGTTTTCACAATCATTGTTGCAATTGCAGTGGGTGGACCAGCCCATGGCGGCGGAGAAATTGACGCCCTGCATATCGCTCAATTGTTTTTTGTGGAGGCTGGTGGCGGTGCCCTGCTTGGGCTGATTACCGGCTGGATTGCCTATCGGGCGATGGCGGCAATTGATGAATATACTTTGGAAATTCTGATTACGCTCGGCGTCGTTTCGGCCACTTATGCGCTGGCTATCCGCTTGCATATCTCCGGCCCGATTGCTGTGGTGGTAACCGGTCTTTTGGTAGGTAACCGCGGCGCACGAATTGGAATGAGCGTAACCACAAGGCAGCATCTATTTAAGTTCTGGGAATTGATCGACGAAATTTTGAACTCGGTTCTATTCCTGCTGATAGGCCTTGAGGTGTTGATTGTGTCATTCGATCCATCTTACGGTTGGCTGGTGATCTGGTCTATTCCACTGGTGCTTAGCGCAAGGCTGATTTCGGTATCGATACCGATATTTGTGTTATCGGTCTGGCTGAAATTTACCAAAGGGACCATTCCCGTTCTCACATGGGGGGGATGGCGCGGTGGGATATCGGTCGCGCTGGCGCTGTCATTGCCAAGCAATGAATTCAAGCCGATGATATTGATGGCGACTTATGCGGTGGTGCTGTTTTCGGTGATTGTGCAGGGGTTGAGTGTGCGCAAGGTGATCAGCAAGACGGTTGATCCCACTTTGCTGTAAGTACCCAGCTATAATTACCCGGCTAAAAGTACCCAAGTGACAGAGCCGACCGACTTACCGACCCCCGTCTAATTGACTTATCAAAAGATCTGCCAATTAATGAAGGGCTTGTCGGCTCTGCCTTTAGCAATTGTCCAATGTTGGGTTGAACAAAAGCTCCAGCCTTGATGCAATTTGTAGGTGTGTAAAGACGTCGGCGCAACTGATTATATTTATAATCACAACTAAATCTGCTGATTAATATTGCAAATATTGGTTTATCGCCGGTGCTATATCCACTCGCAATTTGGACATTTTGCGGGTAAGATTTTCTTCAAATGATAGTGGAGGCAATTGAAAAATATGGCTGAATTTTACGATATTGAAACGCTGGCCTTGCATGCAGGGCATGTGCCCGATAGCGATCACGGCTCACGGGCTGTGCCGATCCACCAAACAACGTCCTATGTGTTTAAGGATGCGGATCATGCAGCGGCGCTGTTTAATATGGAGCAGGGCGGGCATTTATATTCGCGGATTTCCAATCCGACGGTTGCTGTACTGGAGCAACGGCTTGCGGCCCTCGAAGGGGGGGCTGCATATGTTGCAACGGCTTCTGGCATGGCGGCGCTACATATGGCGGCGACCATGCTGGT
>JAESSK010000049.1 GCA_016764155.1 Rhizobiaceae bacterium | reverse complement strand
GCTGGCATGGATAAATCATTATTACCGATTGCATCGGTAATGGCGTTGATGATGGCTGGAGGAGAGCCGATGGCTCCCGCTTCGCCGCAGCCTTTAATGTCCAGCGGATTGCTTGGGCAGGCGGTGGATGTGTGGCCGATATGAAAGCTTGGCAGGTCGTCGGCGCGCGGCATGCAATAATCCATATAGGATGCTGTTAGCAACTGGCCATTATCGTCATAGATGGCATGTTCCATCATGGCCTGACCGATGCCTTGAGCCAGGCCGCCATGGACCTGACCTTCAACAATCATTGGATTGATGATGACGCCGAAATCATCGACCGCAGTAAACTGCACGATTTCAGTTGTGCCGGTAGCCGGGTCAACTTCGACTTCGCAAATATAGGTGCCAGATGGGAAGGTAAAGTTTGCCGGATCGTAAAACGCACCTTCTTTAAGGCCCGGTTCCATGCCTTCCGGCAGATTGTGGGCCATATAGGCAGCTAGGCAAACCTCGTGCCAGCCGAGCACTTTGTCGGTGCCTGCGACTTTCACTTCGCCGTTTTCAATGACGATATCGCCTTCATCGGCTTCCATCAAATGGGCAGCGATTTTCTTGGCCTTGGCTTCGACTTTATCGAGCGCCTTGGCGATAGCCGACATGCCCACAGCGCCGGAACGCGAACCATAAGTTCCCATGCCGAACTGGACTTTGTCTGTGTCGCCGTGAACCACCTGCACATTATCAATCGGTATACCAAAGCGGTCGCAAACCAATTTGGCAAAAGTTGTTTCATGGCCCTGACCGTGGCTGTGTGAGCCGGTGAGGATTTCGATTGTGCCGACGGGGTTCACCCGGACTTCGGCAGATTCCCAAAGGCCGACGCCTGCACCGAGCGAGCCAACGGCTGCCGATGGGGCGATGCCGCAGGCTTCGATGTAGCAGGACATTCCGATGCCGCGCAGTTTGCCGCGGGATTCAGCTTCCGCTTTACGTGCGGCGATGCCATCCCAATCCGCAACTTTCATTGCGTCGCTAAGATGAGCTTCGAAATCACCCGTATCATAGGCCATGATGACCGGTGTTTGATGGGGGAACTCGGTGATGAAATTCTTGCGGCGGAGTTCAACCGGGCTGATGCCCAATTGTCTGGCCGAAGTTTCAATCAACCGTTCGACGAGGTAGCTTGCTTCCGGACGACCTGCACCGCCATAGGCATCCACTGGTACGGTGTTGGTATAAACTGTGCGTACATTGGCGTGGATATTGGCGATATTATACTGGCCGGAAAGCAGGGTCGCATAGAGATAGGTCGGCGTTGCTGACGAGAACAAAGACATGTAAGCGCCGAGATTGGCGATGGTGTCTACTTTCAAACCAACTATTTTATAATCTTTGTCAAAGCCGATTTTCGCGGTGGAATAATGATCGCGTCCGTGGGCATCGGTGAGGAACGCTTCCGTACGATCAGAGGTCCATTTTACCGAACCGTTGGTTTTCATCGAAGCCCAAAGGCATGCGATTTCTTCCGGATAGACGTAAATCTTGGAGCCGAAGCCACCGCCCACATCGGGCGCGATGACGCGCAATTTGTGTTCTGGTGCCACCTGATAAAACGCTGATAAAATCAGCCGCGCCACATGGGGATTCTGGCTGGTGGTGTAGAGCGTATAATGCTCTTCGATTGCGTTATAAGTGGCAATCGCTGATCTTGGCTCCATCGGATTTGGCGACAGGCGGTTATTGGTGAATTCCATTTCCACCACGTGGGCAGCGCCCGCAATGGCCTCATCGGTTGGGCCTTCGTCGCCGATTTCCCAATCGAAAATCATATTGTTGGGAGCTTCAGGGTGCAATTGTGGTGCGCCGTCTTTTAATGCTTCTACGGCGGAGACTATTGCTGGAAGTTCTTTATAGGTTACGACGACAGCTTCTGCTGCTTCGCGAGCCTGATTTTGTGTTTCTGCAACAACGATGACTACCGCATCGCCCACATAGCGGACGAATTGCGTGGCGAGCGCTGACCACGCGCCCATAGCCATTGGTGTCCCGTCTTTGGAATTGACGGTCCAGCCGCAGATGATATTGCCAATGCCGTCGCCGGTTAGTTGTTTGCCATCGAGAATATCGATGACGCCGGGCATGGCTTTTGCGGCATCGCGGTCGATGCCGGTGATTTCTGCGTGAGCATGGGGTGAACGCACAAACGCTGCATAGGTTTGGTGCTGTTCAACGATGTCGTCGGTGTAACGGCCATGTCCTGTGATAAACCGTTTGTCTTCTTTGCGCGTAACGCGGGCGCCAATTCCTTCACTCATGATGATATCCTCCAATATCGGGGAGCGTCCGAGGAAAGCTTCGCGAAATGTGGGGTTTGCCCCTTGGATTGGCCTAGATTATTGGACCAGTATTTCGCTTGAGGCTTTCGGGAACGCTAATTCCCATTTCCTCAATTATGACTAGGCACCTTTTGACATTTCGTCAGCGGCGGCCTGAATGCTTTTCACGATGTTGTGGTAACCGGTGCAACGACAGATATTGCCTTCCAGTTCGGCACGGATGGTGGCTTCATCAAGCTTGCCATCGTAACGCTCAATCATATCGGTAGCGGACATGATCATGCCGGGAGTACAGAAACCGCACTGCANGCCATGATTTTCNTTGAACGCTGCCTGTACCGGATGNAGTTCAGCACCATTGGCCAAGCCTTCAATCGTTACAACAGTCGAACCATCTGCCTGAACAGCGAGAAGAGAGCAGGATTTAATNGCTTTACCATCCNCATGCACAACACAGGCACCACATTGAGAGGTGTCGCAGCCCACATGGGTTCCNGTGAGGCGCAGGTTTTCGCGGATGAATTCNACCAACAATGTGCGGTCTTCCACGTCACCCGTTACAGCCTTGCCATTCACGGTCATATTAATAGTTGTCATTATATTCCTCCTCTTAACATGTTCATAATATAATTTGAGATTATGTTACGCACTAATGCGCGTATATTCAACTTTAATTGGAGCGCTCTGCTGCAAGCTCGCAAAATGTTGCGAAAAATTTACCGGCAAGTTTTTTGGATGTGGATGCAATCAGGCGAGAACCCAGTTGAGCCATCTTGCCGCCAACCTGTACGTCAACATCATAGGTGAGCTTGGTGCCTTCATCGGTTTCTTCAAGATTGACGTTGGCTGAACCCTTGGCAAAGCCTGCGATGCCGCCCTTGCCTTCGCCGCTGAGGCGGTAGCTTTCGGGAGGTTTTTTATCGCTGAGGGTAACAACACCAGCAAATTTTGCTTTAACANGNCCNATTTTCAGAACCACTTTNGCGGTAAATTCGTCTTCTGCGCTTGCTTCAAGTTCTTCGCATCCGGGGATGCATTGAGCCAGTATTTTGGGATCGTTTAACATTTCCCAGACAACCTCACGGCTGGCCGGAACCATATATTCACCACCAATGTCCAAAGGGTTTACTCCATAAATAACCAGTAACTACTGTAAATAGAACACCATCTTTGAGGTGCTTTGTACAGAGTTTTCATGGTTTTATATTAAGTTAAAATGAGCGGTTTGGATATGTGACAACATGTTTCGGGTTGGCGTTTTCAATCAGATACTTCAACGTATCAGCCTCACTCATAGGCTTGGCAAAATAGTATCCCTGAATCAAATTACAGCCCATGCGTTCGAGCAATTCAAGTTGTGACTTTGTTTCAACACCCTCGATGATGCATTGCAGTTTTAGGTTTCGGCACAGATCAACGACAGCGCGTACAATATCCTGACTCGAGGAATCTGTTTCGATGTTTTGAATGAAGCTTCTGTCGATTTTCAGTCGGTCAATTTCGATGCGCTGAACATAGCTTAGGCTGGAAAATCCGGTGCCGAAATCATCCAGTGCAATCGAAGCGCCCATTCGGCGAATTTGAGTGAGCGATTCATTGGCGCGCTCGAAATCCTGCATGACGGAAGTCTCGGTGATTTCAAAGATAATGCGATTGGCAGAAACCGGNGANTTTTCAACCATCGCCAGCAGGCGCATTATATGCTCGGGNGTGCAAATGTCGAAGGAGGACAGATTGAAGGACAGATGGACGTCATCNGGCCACTGACTGGCAGCNTTCAATGCTTTGGCAAACAAGATGATGGTCAATTGGCTGATCATGCCTGATTGTTCNGCCGAGCGAATGAATACGTTTGGCGGGATATTNCCTAGAATNGGATTTTTCCAGCGNGCCAAAGCTTCAAATGATGTTGTTGTTCCNTCGAGGGAATTGACGATTGGCTGNTANACNACGGAAAGTTCCTGATCGAGATCAGCTTCNTTNAGGCGNAGCGCAATCGAGCTTACTTCGCGGATGATGGTTTCATGTTCGTTTGAAAACAGNACCACTTGGCCCTTGCTGTTTTGCTTGGAGTAGCAAAGTGCGTANTCGGCGCGTTCAAAAAGAACTTCTGCTGTGTGGCCAGCTTCCGGATAGGANGCAAACCCTANTGATGCAGANATGTTTGTTGTTGCATCCCGTAGATGAAATGCTGCCTTGAGCGTGTGGCAAATATCGTTGCCNAATTGGAGAAGATCTTCATCCGATCCAGGATGGTGCATAATAATACCAAATTCATCGCCGCCAAGTCGTGCCAGACAGATGCGATCATCAAGCATGGTGCGCAAACGTTTGCTGACTTCAACCAGCAATTGATCNCCNGTNGGGTGGCCGAAAAGGTCGTTGACCAGCTTGAAACCNTCGAGNTCCATAATGCCGACAACCAGCCTGTCTGATGTTGTCTCGCATTGCTGGATTGTCTGTTTAAGTTCTGCGAAATAACTGCGCCGGTTGGGTAACTGGGTTAAGCTATCCAGATTGGCCAACCGCATGTTCTCGGCATTCAGTACTTCGAGCCTTAGACTTTGATCAAACAAAGTGCCTTGTTTTTCGATCAGGTCGGTGAAATTTCGCGCGGTACGCATGGTCATGAAAACCATTGCACCAGCAACCAGAGACATATTAACGGCGATGACCTTGTAAGCAGGAATGTCGCCAATGGTNAGATAAATTATTGATGCACCGATAGCGGATGCTGCCAGAATGATGGCGGATTGNCGCAAAGGCGTCAGGCAATTTATGGACACCAATGTGGTGATGCAGATGAAAAAGGCGATATGGACATGAGAATAGGCGTCGCCGTATTGTAACAGTGCCAGAGTCCAAAAGATAAATAGTGGACCAAGCAAAGCCGAGAATATAACGATGGCGTTTAAGTGGTTTCGGATGTCTTTATCGGACATCAGGGCAACATCACATTTAAGCATGGCTGTTGAACGGATCAGGGCCACAGGGACTAGGACTGCCGGNCCCATAATGGTCAAATGTACGGGAGCTTCGCCAAATAGGGTAAGAGAAAGTGCGATCGTGTTAACCGCTACCATGGCGTACATGAGNGGNATNTGTGTGGTGAGNGCNTGATATCGAGCGCGGTTCAACACCGGCGTATCAGCNGATACTACGAAAAAAGATATAAATGATTTAAACATTTGTGCCCACCCAACTTGTGGGCAAACGAGTATCAAGTTTTTGCNAAAAATATCTTAATGCGGACTAATTGTCCGAAATTGCAGATGCTTAAAAAGCAAATCAATTGGTTTTGGCGTAACTTAAAGGTTGATTTGAGCGCGATGGGGNATGGGTTCGATCGCGCCGTATCCNGCNACCGTACCTGCCGCTACTTGAGCGGCGCGATACCCCGCTTCGAAGGGGTCTCNCGTTTCGCAATAATAGGCAAGGAATGAACCAGCATAGGCGTCACCCGCGCCGGTGGAATCAATGGCCTTTACCGGAGTAGGGGAGATGGTTTCCTGCCTGTCTTTTGTGGCGATGATGGCACCCGATGCGCCGCGTTTGAGGACAACCAATTCTACACCGAGATCAAGAAAGTATTTTATCATTTCGTCAGGGGATGTGAGGCCGGTCAGAAGTTCGGCTTCGTCATCACTGGGGAAAACGATATCCGTTGAAGCCATGGCTTTGAAGATGGCAGATTTTGCGTCTTCCAGTGACCACAGCTTTAATCTCAGATTGGTGTCATAGGAAACCAGNACGTCGGATTTGCGGGCGAGGTTGATTGCCTCGCTGACGGCATCGCGCATGGAATGGCTGATGGCTTGCGAGATGGCGGAAACATGAAGGATGCGGGCGCTGGCGATATAGTCAGGATTCAGATCTTTGGCTGAAAACTGGCTGGCGGCAGAATTGGCTNTCAGGTATGAAAATTGACGACCGCTGGCATGGGGGCGCACAAAGTAGACCCCGCTTGCGGCAGTTTCGCTTGTTATAATGGCGGAAGTATCGACGTTTTCTTTTTGCCATAACTCGATCAGAGCGTCGCCGAATTCATCTTGGCCAAGGGCCGTGATATAACCGACTTTTGCGCCTTGNCTTGCGGCTGCAATCGCTGCGTTTGAGGTGTCGCCACCAAAACCTTTTCGATAGGTTCTGGCTTCTTCGTCGGGATCGGTNCAGACAAATTCAACCAGAGGTTCGCCCATGGCAATGATGTCGAGATTTGCTTCTTGCTTCATTTTAATGGCCCCAGAAATGTCTGTGCTAACTGGCGCGACCAATGGCTGGTCGCGCAAAATTAGTCAACAAACATTTCCTTATTGGCTTCCACGACTTTGGGTAAGGATTTCAGAATTTCTGAAAGATGCACTCGCNTTGCAGCCTCGGCCCGGTCCGGTGCTTTGTCGGCAATGGCGTCGACGATGGCTTCATGTTGTGCAATCAGGGTTTTTACCGGCGTGGCGCTGGTCATGGAAAGATAGCGTACCCGGTCCATCTGGGCTTTTAAGCTTTCAACCAGGCGCCATGCGTGTTCATANCCAGCCATGACTGCGATGGATTGATGGAAGGCTTCGTCGAGGACAAGGAANTCATCCAGNTCGCCATCGTCGTCGGCTTCACGCTGGGCAAGGATCAGCCCGCGCATGGCGAGTAGGCCTTTGGAATCTGCTTCGATGGCTGCTTTTTTGACAACGGCACATTCAACGGCTTCACGGATGAANCGGGCGTTTTCAACTTCACGGCGTGAGATCATCACCACAAATGTGCCGCGCTGAGGTCGGATTTCCACCAATCCAGCTTCAGAAAGTTTGATGAACGCCTCGCGCACCGGTTGTCTGGAAAGGCCCATTTGTTTGGCGACTTCCGCCTCCGACAAAAGGTTTCCCGGACGCAATTGCAATTGCACAATGGCTTGCCGCAGCAGCTCGAATACGCGGTACCCCATAGTGGCGCGGCGTTGGTTGCTACCGTTCTCTTCGAGAGATTCCAGCTTAAAATCCAGTTTCATGTTGACTTCCTAGGGTCCGTGGGTATTCTACCATTCTAGTCTGCAATTATACAGCAGGTACGCCATAACGGCAATACGATTCGGGAGAAAATTACTATGAAATTGAAATCTTTGAAACTGATGATGTCAACAGCGATTGCTGCGGTTATCGTCAGTGGTAGCGCATTTGCTGCTGATTACACTTTGAGCGTGAATACAGCTCTTAATGAATCCGACCCTCTTTATTCCGGCCTCAACGCATTTGTTAAAAATGTTGATGAAGCTTCTGGTGGTCGTTTGGAAATCAAATTGTTCCCTGGTTCCCAGCTTGGGTCTGATGAAGATGTTTTGGAGCAGGCTCGTGCCGGCGCTCCAGTTGCTGTCATTGTTGACGGTGGACGTCTTGGGGTTTTCCAAAATGAATTTGGTGCTCTTGGCGCGCCGTTCCTTGCAAATGGTTATGATGGCATCCGCAAGGTTGTTACATCCGATCTGTTTGAAGGTTGGGTAAAATCTTTGCATGATGGTTCAAGCCTTCAGGTTCTCTCTTTCAACTGGTGGCAGGGTGAACGTCACCTTTTGACCAACAAACCAATCAACAGCCCTGCTGATCTTGCTGGCGTACGGATGCGGACCCCGGGTGCCCCTGTTTGGATTGAAACCATCAATGCGATGGGTGCAACGGCTACTGCCATGGCATGGAGTGATGTGCGTGTTGGTATTGAAACAAATGCGATCGATGCTGCTGAAGCTCAAATCCCTGCGATTGTTTCTTCCGGCCTTAATGAAGTGATCAAATTTGTGACCAAAACGGGCCACATCAATCTGATTACCGGCATGGTGACATCCGGTGGCTGGTACGATTCACTGCCGGACGATCTGAAGAAAATCCTGCGTGATGAAGCCTTGAAAGCTGGCGATATCGCCTCTTATGCAACACGGGATTCATTTGA
>JAESSK010000048.1 GCA_016764155.1 Rhizobiaceae bacterium | reverse complement strand
TCGTTGTCAGCTTTGCAGTCTACGGTTTGGTGCTGCTGGTCATTGATCGCATCTATCTGGCCCGAAAAACGCGCTTTGAGGATCGGGTGGAGCTGGCGCATCGACAGGAAGTTGAAAGGCATGATCAGGAGCAGGAAGCCCTGCAACAGGCGATGGAAAACCGGCCCGAGGATGATGAGGAAATAATCATCAATCAGGTCATGTCGACTGCTGAAATCAGTGAAATGCCGGTGTTTAAACCAGTGTTCAAATCTTTATTGGAACAGGCATCTGGCGTATTTATCATTATTGCTGCCATCGGTTTTGTGCTCGGCACTTGGGACGTCAACATAGGTGAAAAAGGCAATCCGGTAACCGCCTTTATGGATACCCTAGGCGTGGCGTTTTTCGCGTGGTTTTTATACCGCGCAGTCGCAGCCTATATCGATGCGCAAATGGAAGATGAAGATCATGGCCCGGATGAGGAAGAAGAACCCAGCGGCGAAATGCCAGCCCATGGTGCAACCCGCCACGCGACGCTTTTGCCTCTTATCCGCAACGTCTTAGTCACCACGATTGTCATTCTCACAGGCATGGTGCTGCTCTCTAATATGGGGGTAGATATCGCGCCGCTATTTGCCGGTGCCGGTGTTATCGGTCTGGCTGTGGGTTTTGGCGCGCAAACCCTCATTCGCGATATTTTCTCCGGCGGTTTCTTCCTGTTCGATGATGCTTTCCGTAAAGGGGAATATATTGAACTGGATAACATTCGCGGCACGGTTGAAAAAATCTCCCTGCGTTCATTCCAATTGCGCCATCATAACGGGCCGTTGCACACGGTTCCCTTTGGCGAGATCAAGCAGCTGACCAATTTTTCCCGCGACTGGGTAATGATGAAACTGCCGCTTCGGGTGACCTATGACACGGATGTGGAACGGGTGCGCAAGCTGGTTAAAAAGCTCGGTCAAAAATTGCTGGAGAACGAAGAAATTGGCGACATGTTCCTGCAACCTCTAAAATCTCAAGGGGTTTATAAGATGGAAGACAGCGCCATGATCATTCGGATCAAGTTCATGGCAAAACCGGGCGATCAGTTCGTTATGCGTAAAATCGTATACGCCGAAATTCGCGATCTGTTTGAACGCGAAAACATCAAGTTTGCCCACAAGGAAGTAACAGTTCGCATTGCCGAAGAACCAAAAACCAAACTCGATGATGCGACAAAATTGGCGATTGCTGCCGGGGCCGCACAGGCCGCGACCGAAGAGCAGCCCTTGCCGACAAAAGCGGATGACGGGCCTTAGAGCAAGTCCGCCTTGTGTTGACTTGGCTCAGGCGGCAAAGAGCCGCCCGGCGCCAATGCGCAGCCCATACGGAGGCCCAAGCGCATGCTTGATATGGCCGTGAGAGGGATCATGTAGGAACTGGAAATTCTTTCAGTTCGCGCCCCTGAAACAGTTCATGGGCATGCTCGGCATCAAACTCTTCTGTGACAATCAAACCGGCCTCATCAAATTGTGTTGGGTCGATATAGCATCTGCCAAACGTGCCTTCATCGACATCAAAAGTCTTATCTTCAAAGCCTCGTGCATTAATATTGAAAATCACGACCGGACCATCCACTGCGCAAAACCAGTGAACGTTGCGGCTCCATTCGCTGGCTTGAAAAACATCGCCGGGGCCGATCATGCGATCACTCGCCAGTTTTAAAACCAATTTGCCATCACCGCGTCGTTCCACTCGCTCATATTCACGTAAATGTAGTTTTCCACTGATAACGATCTGAGTGGAAATAACATTATGATGATGGTGTGGCGGATGCGCTTCATTATCCGCCACATGATAAAACAAGGCACTGTAGCGACAATGATCGATATGACGTTTAATAAGCCAATGGCTCTGGTTTTCGACACTGGTGTTATCGCCAAGTGCCACAAATTCAGGGTCGTCGGCATTAAGTTTGCAAAATTCTGCCAGAGCGGTTTGAAATTCGTCGACCGAATATCCACCCAATCGCAAGTTATCTATATGCCGAAAAAGTGTTTCATCAAGAAGATCATCGATTTTCGATATCTTTGTTCTAATACGTGGGCTTTCCACTCGGTCATCAATCATATAGCTAGTTTCCCGTTTTTGAGAAAACCTTTCCCAAAATCATGTTGATCTGTTCGAAGTGTGTCATATGTCACTATGCACCAACAAATTTATGTGTAAATCTTAACATTAATCAATTTATCGCATTGGGAGGAACAATGCGTGGGGAAGGGAATCATGTTCGATGGAGCGTGACGAAGACGTATTATTGAGGGTTGATGACTTACGGGTCTCCTTTGAAGTTCAAGGGGGAAGCGTGGAAGCCGTCAAAGGCGTCAGCTTTGAAGTAAAAAACGGATCGGTGCTTGCGCTTGTCGGTGAATCCGGCTCGGGGAAATCTGTTATTTCTCAGGCAATTTTGAGAATTCTTCCCACCAATGGCCGCATCGATTCTGGTAAAATTTTATTTCGTGACCCCAAGGGCAATGGCGAGCCAATAGATTTGGCCGCCATGAGTGACCGCGATCCCTATCTCTACGAATTGCGCGGCGGACGTATATCCATGGTGTTTCAGGAACCCATGACAGCCCTTTCCCCTTTGCACACGATCGGCAATCAGGTGGAAGAGGCTTTGACCCTGCACCATAAAAAAACCAAAGCAGAAGCAAAGGCCGACACGGAAGAAGTCTTGAAACTGGTCGGGTTTCCCGATCCGGCACGCGCTTACGAAATGTATTCTTTCGAACTTTCCGGCGGTCTGCGCCAACGCGCGGTCATCGCCATGGCGCTGATTTGCAATCCCGCAATGGTGATTGCCGATGAGCCGACAACGGCGCTTGATGTGACCGTACAGGCGCAAATTCTGGGACTCATGAAAGAGCTGCAGAAAAAATTCAACATGGCCATTTTGTTGATTACCCACGACCTTGGCGTGGTCGCCAATATGGCCGACGAAGTGGTGGTGATCTATCATGGTGAGGTAATGGAAGCGGGCACGGTTGATGATATTTTCAACAATCCGCAGCATCCCTATCTTAAAGCGCTAATGGCGGCGATCCCGCATTTTGATATGGCTCCGGGAGAACGTTTGGTTTCTCTGCGCCAGATGGGTGCCGAGGACGGCGTGAAAGCGCTGGGCAGTCACTTTGCTGTATCGCGTGAAGTGAAAAATATGGAAGGTCCTCATCTGCAGGTGACCAATCTGCGTAAGGAATTCACCATCCGAAGAGGAAGCTGGTTCGGTAGTTCGCCCGCTAATACGGTTGTGGCGGTAGATAATGTCAGCCTTGAAGTGAAGCAGGGCGAGTGCCTTGGTCTTGTGGGCGAAAGTGGTTCCGGTAAAACCACCGTGGCAAAGCTGATTATTCGCGCCCTTGAAGCGACTTCCGGTGAAGTCAAATTCAATTCAGCCGGCGGCATGCAGAACGTGCTTGAACTGAACAAAGAAGAATTGCTGGAGTTCAGAAAAACCGTCCAGATGATTTTCCAGGACCCGTTCAGTTCGCTCAATCCGCGCATGACCGTGCAAAATATTTTACGAGAACCTTTCCAAATTCATAAGCAGGGTATTGGTGATGCCCAGCGCGATCAGGTGGTTGAACTGATGAAATTGGTGGGTCTAGATCCGCGGTTTTTGAACCGCTACCCCCATTCGTTTTCCGGTGGTCAGCGTCAGCGCATAGGCATTGCGAGAGCGCTTGCTTTGCATCCTGAAATGCTGATTTGCGACGAACCCGTTTCTGCGCTCGACGTATCAGTGCAGGCGCAAATTCTAAATCTTCTCAATGATTTACGTAAGGAGCTTGGTCTAAGCAGCCTGTTCATATCACACAATTTGGCCGTGGTGAATTACGTTGCCGACCGCATCGCTGTGATGTGCCGAGGCAAGATTGTGGAGATCGCATCGCGGGAAGAATTGTTCGAAAAGCCGGTCCACCCTTATACCAAATCACTATTGGCCTCTGTGCCATATCCTGATCTGGATAGGTTGTTGGATTTTGAAGAAATAATGAAGTCAAGAACCTATGACATTACGGCATGGGGCGGTGCGTTTTCAGCTTCTGAAGGCGGCACCCTTGGACATATAAAGGTTGGCGACGATCATTTCGTTCTCGCCAATGAAAATTGTGACAAAACGGAGTTGAGTGCATGAGTAGGGTATTGGGAATGCTGGCGAAGAGTTCAGCAGCAATTATAGGTCTCGTAATTTCGGCAAGTTCGTTTGCATGGGCTGGTGAAGCGCCGGAATTGGCGTCACTTGTTGCACAAAACAAACTGCCATCGTTGGAGAATCGTCTACCCAAAAACCCATACGTGGTCGATTACGAAAAAGAGCATAAAACCGTCGGCCAATATGGCGGCGAAATGCGCCTGCTAATGGGCCGCGCCAAAGACCTTGGCCAGATTACCGTATACACTTATGCCCGATTAATCGGGTTTACGCCAAGCCTCGAAATGAAGGCTGATATTTTAGAATCTGTTGATGTAAAAAATGGCCGTGAATTCACCTTCAAAATTCGTGAAGGCCATCGCTGGTCCGATGGTGAATTATTCACCTCCGAGGATTTTCGCTATTATTGGGAAGACATGATCGGCAATGAGCAATTGGGTCGGGCAGGGGTTCCCTCCACCATGCGGGTAGAGGGTGAAGGTCCGAAATTTGAGGTGATTGACAAGCTCACAATCCGTTATTCTTGGGTGAAACCAAATCCGGCATTTTTGCCAGCCATAGCAGGACCATCCCCGCTATATATCTATCGTCCCGCCCATTATATGAAGCAGTTNCACGCCAAATATAGTGACGAGGAAAAGCTNAATAAGATTGCCCGGGACGCGGGCTCCAAGGATTGGTCCGGCATGCATACGCGCAAACAGCGTCAGCGCCGCCCGGAAAATCCTGCACTGCCAACCCTGCANGCATGGCGNAACACGACGCCTCCTCCAAGCCANCGTTTCGTTTTCGAACGCAACCCGTTTTATCACCGGGTCGANACNGAGGGAAACCANCTTCCTTATATCGATAAGCTGATCATGAGCATNGCCTCCAAGGGNGTGATACCGGCAAAAACCGGTGCCGGTGAAAGCGATTTGCAGGCGAGATATCTGCGCTTTGANAATTTCACTTTCCTGAAAGAAGCCGAAGAAACCAACAATTTCAACACCTATCTTTGGTCGACAGGCAAGGGTTCGCAGGTGGCGCTTTATCCTAATATGAACACCAATGANCCGGTCTGGCGCGGCCTNATGCGCGACGTGCGTTTCAGAAGAGCCCTGTCTTTGGGCATTGACCGCGACGAAATCAACGAAGCAATCTATTTCGGCCTCGCTTCGCCCAGTGCGAATACGGTGTTGCCGCAGAGCCCGCTCTATCGGAAAGAATACGCCGAAGCATGGTCNCGATATGATATTGAACTGGCAAACCAATTGCTTGACGAAGCAGGCCTTGGCGCCCGCGATGATGACGGGGTGAGATTGTTACCCAATGGNGANCGCGCCGAAATNACNGTTGAAAGTTCCGGNGATAGCACTGAGGAATCCGATGTGCTTGAACTGATCACTGACCACTGGAGCAATATCGGCATTAAAGCATATATCCGCTCGTCCCAGCGCGATATCTTCCGCCGTCGTGCCAATGCTGGCGAAACATTGATCTCGGTATTTCGTGGCTTCAATGCCGGTCTGGCCTCTTCTCAGCTCAGCCCCGAGGAAATGGCACCCACCGCTCAACCACAATTGGAATGGCCGAAATGGGGTCAGTATTTTGAAACCAATGGCAAGGCAGGCGAACCAATTGATGTACCAGAAGCTGCAAAACAGCTGGAGCGCTATAACGCTTGGCTGATTGCCGAAAGCGATGAAGAACGTACCAAAATTTGGCATGAAATGTTGCACACCTATACCGATCAGGTCTTCACCATCGGCACGGTCAATAACAGTCGCCAACCCGTCGTTGTTTCCAAAAAACTGAGAAACGTTCCGGAAGAAGGCATTTACAGCTGGGAACCGACTGCGTTCTTTGGCGTCTATCGCCCCGATACTTTTTGGTTCGCAAAATAAAATGACAGCTAACATGAAATCGGGTGAGCAGAGCTAAATGCTGGGTTATATCTTCAAACGCATTCTCTACATGCTGCCAACGCTGATATTAACCAGCATTTTGGTATTTGCATTGATCGAATTGCCTCCGGGCGACTATCTGGAAACCTATGTCAACGAATTGTTGGCAGCGGGCGAGACGGTCGACCCGCAGCAAATCGAGTTCCTGCGCCAGGAATATGCCTTTGATCGCCCAGTATGGGAGCGCTATATCAACTGGGCCAGCGGCATGTTGGTGGGGGATTTTGGCTATTCATTTGAATTCCAGCTACCCGTTCGCGATGTGATTGGCGATCGCCTTTTCTTCACCATCATCGTTACCTTTGCNACGATNATTTTCACATGGCTGATTGCCTTTCCAATCGGCATTTATTCCGCCACCCATCAATATAGCTGGGGCGATTATGGCCTGACATTCTTCGGGCTTTTGGGCCTTGCGATTCCCAACTTCCTGCTGGCATTGGTGATGATGTATCTGGCGCAAAAATGGTTCAACACCTCCATTGGCGGCCTGATGGATCCNGAATTCATCGATAAACCNTTCAGTTGGGCGAAATTTGTTTCNGTGCTGGAGCATCTCTGGATACCGGTCATCGTAATCGGCACATCGGGCACCGCAGGCATGATCCGCCGGGTNCGCGCCAATCTGCTCGACGAATTGCGCAGGCCTTATGTCACCACNGCAAGAGCCAAAGGCATGACCGAGTTTAAAGGCATGATGAAATACCCGTTCAGGATGTCATTGAANTTTTTCATNGCCGATATNGGCGGGATATTACCGCAAGTGATNTCGGGCGCTGAACTTGTNGCCATCGTGTTNTCGCTTGAAACCACCGGTCCNTTGTTGATCGCNGCACTTCAAAGCCAAGACATGTATCTGGCCGGTTCATTCCTNATGATGCTTGGCTTNNTGACCGTGATTGGCGTCCTAATTTCAGACATTTTGCTGGCAGTCCTTGATCCGCGTATCCGTCTGCAAGGAGGGGTAAGCCGATGAGCACGACCACCAAAACAAAAAAGCTGGAGCATTACGTCAATCCAGCCCCGTTTGATCCCCAATCCATCGAGAATATGACTCCCGAGCAGGAAGCGATATTCCTTGCCTCGCAAAAGAAACTGATGTGGTGGAAATTTAAAAAGCACAGGGTTGCAGTATTCTGCGGCGGCTTCCTGCTTTTCATGTATCTGGCTATTTTGATCTCCGAAATTTTGGCACCCTATGCGCTGGAAACTCGTAATTCGAAGTTCATCTATGCGCCGCCAAAGGCAATGCACTTT
>JAESSK010000047.1 GCA_016764155.1 Rhizobiaceae bacterium | reverse complement strand
CCCGCAAGGCGTTCGAAAACGCCATCGTTGTCAACACAGCAATTGGTGGCTCCACCAATGCTCCGCCGCATCTACAGGCCATCGCCCGCCATATGGGCGTGGAGATGGATATTCACGATTGGCAAAAACATGGCTTTGATCTGCCATTGCTGGTGAACCTGCAGCCTGCTGGCAAATATCTCGGCGAAAGCTTCTTCCGCGCTGGCGGCGTTCCAGCCGTGATGGGTGAATTGCAGGAAGCAGGGCTTCTGCATGAAGATGTGATGACCGTTTCCGGCAAAACCATGGGCGAAACCCTCAAAGGTGTGCGCAGTGAAGAACACGATGTGATCAAAACCGTTGCCAATCCGATGCGCGAAAAAGCAGGGTTCCTTGTATTATCCGGCAATCTGTTCGATTCAGCCTTGATGAAAACCAGCGTGATTTCTGACGATTTCCGAAAACAGTTTTTGAGCATTCCCGGCAAAGAAAACACCCATGAGGCCCGCGCCATTGTGTTTGAAGGCCCCGAACATTACCACGCTTCCCTCAATGATCCCGAACTGGATATCGATGAAAACTGCATCCTGTTCGTGCGCGGCGTTGGCTGTGTCGGTTATCCTGGGTCNGCCGAAGTTGTAAACATGCAACCACCGGACGCGATTTTGAAACANGGNATCACCCATTTGCCAACNGTNGGCGATGGTCGCCAATCGGGCACATCGGAAAGCCCNTCNATTCTCAACGCTTCGCCTGAATCGGTTATTGGCGGTGGTCTGGCCTATCTAAAAACCGGTGATATGGTGCGCCTCGATCTCAATGAACGCACACTGAATGCACTGGTGGATGATGACGAATGGGCTGAGCGCAAAGCAGCTTGGACCCCGCCGGAACTTAAACACCAGACTCCGTGGCAGGAAATGTACCGTGCCAGCGTTGGNCAATTATCCACCGGCGGCTGCATCGAACTGGCAACCAGTTATCAAAGGGTCCACAAAGACTTGCCAAGAGACAACCACTAGACCGTTTCCGGTCTAGTGATTCTTGGCTCACGGCGTATCNTCGCTTTGCTCGGGCCTCCGCATGGGCGGCGCATTAGCGCCGGTCGCTCTTCGCTCCCGCCTTTGGCGTTATGAGTTTCCTAGCTAATTCTACTCATCTCATGGGCAAGAAAATCAAAGACAAGCCGCACCCGGCGGCTTGTTTTCAATTCTGCATGAGCAGTCAGCCATACAGGCAATGACGGTAATGAAATGGCAGAAAATACCCGTCTGACACGCGCGTCATTATCCCCGGTACATCTCTGGTTAAATCCAATNCCNAAACCGGCAACGGCCATACGCCAGCACACCACCTGATTGTCACTGCGGAAGGGAAAGAAATCCCGATCCACTNCCATCCCCATGGCTTTGAAACCCTNAATGATGAGGTCATTGCGGTCATAGCCAATGAAATCATGCCCGGTAATGTCGTCCTGTGTCTCCGTTGGGCCGTGATTTTCGAGATAGGAAGGGGCCGCATACATGCCAAGTTCCAGTTCGCCAATCTTGCGGGTGTAGACATCTGCCTGNGTCGGACGATACATGCGCACCGCGATATCCGCCTCACGCTGCAACAGGTTTTCTGCCCGGTCAGAAGCCACAAGNTCAATGGCAATNTCCGGCTCTTGCTGTCGCAATCTGGTAAGGATATCCGGCAAAATATAAGTGGCAACAATCTCGCTTGCCGTGATGCGGATTGTTCCTGCAACTGCCTGCGAGCGCCCTTCCGCCACAAGAGAAAANCGACCCGCAGCATCNGCCATCTGNCGCGCGTGCTCCAGTAAATCAAGGCCCGTTGGCGTGAGGTCGAGACCATCGGCAGTGCGATCAAACAAGCGCACATTTAGGGATTTTTCCAGTGCCGCGAGATGGCGCCCCATGGTNGGCTGACTNCCACCNAGTGCACGCGCNCCACCAGAGAGNGAGCGATGTTCAGCAATTGCTACNAAGCTTTGCAGATGGGTCCAGTCGAGAGCTTTATCCATANTAGTCCATTCAAAAATGAATAACTCAAANCCATATATGAGGATTGATAANNNGATAATGAATGGNNATATTCANCCTGTCAACAAANNTCAAATTGTAAAATGGAGATGAAATGTCCGATAAAGTCGTCATTTTNGGTGCTAAAGGTCGCTTTGGCAGAGCTGCAACAAAGGCTTTTNNNAANGCNGGATGGCATGTGCGCGTGCTGGCTCGCNCGTGGCCGAATGGTGGCGAAAGCGAAATTGAGCAGATAGAAGGCAATGCGCTCAACTCCAAAGATTTAATCAANGCGGCGCAGGGNTGNGATGTCATCGTCAANGCATTGANCCCGCCTTATCAAAAGTGGGTGAAAGTNTTGCCCACGCTTACCCGCAATACGATATTGGCGGCNAAATCATCCNGCGCAACCNTCNTGATCCCNGGAAATGTCTATAATTACGGCGAGNGTCAGCNGCCANTGNTAAACGAAGAAACCCCAATAGCTCCGACCACCCGCAAGGGGCGCTTGCGNCAGGAAATGGANGATACNTATGCNCAAACCGANGGNATACGCACCATCATTTTGCGCGGCGGCGATTTCATCGAGCGTGAGCAAACAGGAAANTGGTTCGATAGCCAGATCACAGCGAAACTTGATAAAGGCATCATNATGTATCCGGGCCCATTAGACAGGGTGCATGCATGGGCCTATCTGCCCGATATGGCCGACGCCATGGTNNNTTTGGCAGAAAAGCGCNACNAGTTTGNNNCGTTCGAACAATTNGGNTTTCCAGGGTTTNCCCTCAACGGNCGCGAACTGATTGTACAGGTCNAAAAAATTGCTGGCAGGAAACTCAAAGTGAAATCCATGCCATGGGGCATGGTGAGGGTTTTGGCCCTTGTCATGCCATCCATGTGGGAAGTGGCAGAAATGTCCTATTTGTGGCGTGTTCCTCATGCAATCGACGGAACCAAACTGGTAGCCGTTCTTCCGGAGATGAAAACCACGCCGCTGGAAATGGCATTAACCCACGCATTGCAAAGAAGTTAGGGGCGTCGTCAGCCGGATTTGAATGCTATTTAGGGTATAAAACCAAACCAAATAGAGTNTTACGGAACATCAAAATTATGGATTTTACATAAATATAACAATAGGTTATANAATATTTATGCCGAAAATCTGAAATTTTCCGAGCGCTTGATTTGTTAAATAGTTCATGCGTTATAGGTCCCGCATGGCGCTTCATTGCTTTGCCAGTAATGCTCAGGGGAAACGGGACATATCAACGATGAATATTGAAATTCCGCAAAGCAGTTTGCAGCTTACTCGCGCAGATTTCCCGGATAAATTTGAATTTGGCATTGCCACATCCAGCTATCAGATNGANGGCAGCTCCTTCGGCGGCTGCGGAAAATCCCACTGGGATACATTTGCCGCCACCCCCGGAAAAACAGTGCGGGGCGAAGATGGCTCGATTGCCTGCGACCATTACCACCGCTGGGCAGAAGACCTTGATCTCATCAGCAATTGTGGCTTTGACAGCTACCGCTTTTCCGTTTCATGGGCGCGTGTCATGCCGGAAGGCAGNGGNAAGNTAAANGCCGAGGGCCTCGATTTTTATGAGCGGCTTGTGGATGGGATGCTTGAGCGTGGCATCAACCCGTATCTGACGCTCTATCATTGGGAACTTCCCNCAACCCTTGCGGATTTAGGCGGCTGGCAGAACCGNGANATCGCAAACTGGTTTGCNGATTTNACCGAAATCGTGGTCAANCGCATTGGNGANCGGGTGACGGCCGCGGCAACGTTTAACGANCCATGGTGCATCNCCTGGCTCAGCCATTTNTTAGGTGCCCANGCNCCGGGTCTGCGTGATATTGGCGCTACAGCCCACGCCATGCACAATATCTTGCTGGCCCATGGCCGCTCGGTTGGCGTGATGCGCGATCTGGGCATGGATAATATCGGCGTCGTGATGAATTTTGAATATTCACAAGCAGCCGACGAGAGTGCCCAGTCAATTGCTGCAGCAAAACTCTATGACGGAATTTATAATCGCTGGTTTCTTGGCGGTGTATTCAACAAAGCCTATCCAGAGGATGTGCTGGCTGGCCTAGGGCCGCATATGCCCAAAAATTATGAAGAAGACTTCGATATTATCGGCGCGCCGGTAGACTGGCTGGGCATCAATTATTATACCAGAAAACTGGTCAAATCGGATGGAACAGATGTTTTTCCGGCATTAACAGGCGTTGAGGGTCCATTGCCAAAAACCGCGATGGACTGGGAGATATATCCCCAAGGCCTTCACCATTTCATAACTTGGGCAAATGAGAATTATTCAAAAGGCTTGCCGATCCATATTACGGAAAACGGTATGGCATCGCTCGAACCCAATACCGGTTCCATAGGCAATGATCCTGATCGCATAGGATTTATTGATCAGCACATGAAGGAAATTCACCGCGCAATTGCTGATGGTGCACCGGTAAAAAGCTATTTTCTCTGGTCTTTGATGGATAATTACGAATGGGCGGCTGGTTACGATCAGCGGTTCGGGCTTGTGCACGTAGATTTTGAAACCCTGACGCGAACTCCCAAGGCGTCTTGGCACGCTATGAAGCAAATGCTGGCCAGATAGGTTAGGGCTAAGCTGAATTGCCTGTTTAGTTGATCTGTTTTTGAGTGCAGTGTTGAATAAATACATTGCCGGGCTGAATCCGTAAGAAAAGGAAACAATAATTTAAGAATTTGCAGATTATAACCATGCATAGTCAGCAAACACAGAGCCGTCGAGTATGGTATTCGCAAGAATTAATCAAGCAGTGGAAGATGCTATCGGAGCATCAAAGCTCAGCAAAGAGCATCGTGGTGAGCTCATGGCTGAGCAAATACACTCGGTTATTCAAATGACACCAGGTGTGATGATTGGCTGTTATTTTATTGTTGCCATGTTGGTCGTTCTCAGCTTCCCAACAATATATTTCTATCCTGTACTGGTTTGGGCCGTAACAATTTGTGCTGCACAGTCCATCGGAATTCGTGCATGGTCGACCAGCCAACATAAACCCCGCAGAAAATCCGTTTCGTCAAAAGCAATGAAGAAAATCTGCGTTAATGGCGCAATACTAGGCAGCCTTTGGGGCTTCGCCATGCTGATGGTTTTGCCCTTTGCGGGGCTTGATATGAAGCTCACCATGCTGGTGGCAATAACCGGCATAATGGGCGGCGGTGGCTTTGCGCTCGCAGCCGTTCCACAGGCCGCCATGTCCTTTGTAATGCCAGCAGCAATTGGAACGCTTGCGGGTATATTGTTGGCACCCAGCAGTTTTCATGCGTTCTCTATCTCCGTTCTTATCGGTTCCTATGTCATTGTAATTCCATTCATCGCAATTAAATTTGCGCGTAATCTGACCCACCATGTGGTGACGGAAGTGGTAATGCGCGAGCAACAAAACACCATCGGCCTTCTGCTCAAGGAGTATGAAGAAAACGCCAATGACTGGGTGTGGGAAACCAGACAAAACGGCAGCATTCAAAATGCTTCACCGCGTTTTATTGAAGTTTGTGGTCTGACCGCTTCAACCGCTAATAAATATGACTTTCTGGATTTTTTCAAAGAGCATTCGACCACGCAAGCCGCGGTGCTGAAAATTGAACAGCATATGAACAAAAAGGAGCCTTTTCGCGACATCGAGTTGGCGTTGAAGAAGAAGGATAAAGTTCACTGGCTGCGTCTTTCGGGAAAACCTAATTATGTCGATCTAGGCAATTATGCTGGCTATATCGGTATCGGGATTGATATTACTTCCGACAAGGAAGCCGAACATAAAATCAATCTGCTGGCCCATACAGATCCGCTCACTGGGCTGATGAATCGCGCCAGTTTCAATGAGGAAATGGATGATGCGGTGGAAAATCTGGAGCGTTACGGCACCGTATTTTCTCTGATGTTTCTTGATCTGGATAAATTCAAAACCATCAATGATACCCGTGGCCATCTGGTCGGTGATAAATTATTACAGGCAGTTGCCCAGCGTATCAGGAGCAATGCGGGCAAGGGGAATGCCATTGCGCGTCTTGGCGGGGACGAATTCGCGGTTGTCGTGCGTGAAGACTGTAATGCAGAAATGGTCGCAAAATTAGCCGACAAATTGATCGAGGCGATTAGCAAGCCTTATGAGATTGACGGAGATAAACATAAAATTGGCCTGAGCATAGGCATTACTCTCGCGCCACAAAATGGCACCAGACCGACCCAGTTATTGCGCAATGCGGATTTGGCGCTATACCGCTCAAAAGCGGAAGGTCGAGGCGTCTACCGGTTCTTCGAAAGTCAGATGGATGCAGACCAGCGTGAAAAACGCCTGCTGGAAAATGAGCTGCGCCAAGCCATCGATAATGAAGAATTTGAACTATATTTTCAGCCGCTGGTTTCATCGCTCACGAGCAAAGTTACTGGCATGGAAGCGTTAATCAGATGGCATCACCCAATTAGGGGGCTAATTTCTCCTGCCGAGTTTATTCCGTTAGCGGAGAAATCGTCGCTGATTCATGAAATTGGCAACTGGACCCTGAAAAATGCCTGCAAAACTGCAACCAGATGGCCCAATGATGTGACGGTCGCAGTCAATTTATCAGCCCAGCATTTCGTTAGCCCGGATATTGTCACCATTACCAAAAAAGCCTTGGCCGAAAGCAGGCTTCCGGCCCATCGTTTGGAGTTGGAAATCACCGAAAGCGTGCTGGTCGATAATCCAGAAGATGTTTACGAGATTTTGAAATCCCTCAAAGAGATCGGCGTGGCTATCTCGCTTGACGATTTTGGAACGGGTTATTCGAGCCTCTCTTATATTATGAAATTCCCGTTCGATAAAATTAAGATAGATCAGTCATTTGTATCGGCATCAGATAATGACGATACTGCGAAGGCGATCCTTCAGATGATCACCACGCTGGGCGAATCCCTGAACATTAAAATTACCGCAGAAGGCGTTGAAACCCTGCAGCAGGTGAAATACCTGCGCAGCGTAAATTGTCATCAGTTCCAGGGTTATTTCTTCTCCAAGCCACTGCGCTCCGAAGAGTTGCCAGCATTTTTCCTCAAGGATTTAAACAGGTTCGTGGAAGAGGAATTAGCACTCGATACAGCCATAAGAAATGCCCAACAGGTGGCTTAGTCCGAAGGGCTAAGGTTTGTTTGGTACATAATGCCCGCTCACCCTGTGGGTTCGCCATTATTTGTTCTCACGGGCGTATCCAAGCTACGCTTGGGCTCTGCGAAGGAGCGGCGCATTAGCGCCGGTCGCTCTTCGCTCCCGCCTTTGGCGGAGAGGTTACGGGAGAGATCAAGCAAGGGAATTATCTGGATAAATTATCTTGGGAAAAGACAGCAATTTATCGTGGGAAATGAATGAGAGCCCGAAGGGCGAGCGTGGGAACCCGGCGCTAATGCGCCGCGCCTTCGCAGGGCCCAAGCGTAGCTTGGATACGCCCGTGAGAACAATAATGCCCGCCCAAAGGGCGAGCATTATGCAAATAAAAGTTATTAGAACGCCAAGCGTTCTAAGGCATTAGCTGGCCGCCATTAATGTCGATGATTTGGCCTGTGATATAACCACTCATCGCATCGCTTGCGAGGAACACATAAGCACCGACGCATTCTTCGGCTGTGCCAAGACGGCCCATGGCTATGGTCGCTTTGGCACCGTCGCGTGCTGCTTGTGGGGTATTGGCGTG
>JAESSK010000046.1 GCA_016764155.1 Rhizobiaceae bacterium | reverse complement strand
AGGGAGGTGATTTCTAAATGTTTTGTGCTTTTTAGATAGCGCTTGATCAGAATATTACCGAGCAACGTGCCGCGTTTAACTGTTTTAACAAACTTATTAATCTCAGCCGCCAGCTCGGGCGTATTCTTGCGGATCGCCCAACCAATTTGGCCATCTTCATGAATGGCGAAAGGGTGAATTTGTAAATTGTCATAAACTTGTGTCCACAAATCCAACTTATGACTGTCAACAATTGTCGCCTTGATCATGCCCGCATTTAACATTTTAAGATTGTCGCCGTCTTCCAGATGTTCATCGCCTTCAACGATCTTTATGGGGGCAAGATTTTTGCTTTTCAGCGTCTCATTAATTTTCTGTAGAGATGCAAAGTATGAGCTTGANGGGCGGACATATATTTCCATTCCGGACAAGTCTTCAACGTGCTCAATTGGTGAATGGTCGGGGCCTGTGATAATTTTTTCTGAAACTTTGGTAAGGAGAGGATCTGAAAAATCCACCATCGCCTGCCGGGATTTGGTGATTGTTAGATTTCCAATTGCAATATCACCACGCCCTTCAACAAGGTCCTTAAATAAATTTTTTCGACTTGTTGGAATGATCGCAAGCGTGGTGCCTTCGAGCTCAGAACGTCCNTTATTGATCTGTTTTTCAAAGGCTTNCANAGCCTCCACAGCNGTTCCGCGAAACCGGTCTTTGTCNAAGAANAAAATNATACGGCTAAAAGGAACNAGGACTCGAATGAATTTTCGCTTCCTCATTTCTGAAAAATCACCATGCCACGGCGCGAGCATTTGTTCGTTTAAAACTTCAACTGAGGAAAGTGACTTTGCTTGTGCANCTGGCAGAATTAAAACNATGTTCAGTGCAATTGCTGCANCAACANCAAACAAATGTCGNANACTAAACAACGTCATAATTGATANNTCCCNNAGNNAAACCANCAGGTGGTNATTTGNNNTTTTGCTCTCTTANAGTGGGCCGATATTGATCAGNTCAACCCGTCGATTGACCNCACTGTTTGGGCTGGATTGCTTGAGGAGCTGTTCTTCACCCAACCCGAGAGCCAGNAATCTTTTTGGGTTGATGCGAAATGTGGAAATAAGCATGTCAGTTACTGACAGNGCCCGCCGNTGGCTNANATCAAGATTGTAAGTTCTTTTACCCCGAGCATCTGTATGTCCAACGATCAAAAATCTGGTTCCAGCCAATAATGGATGGCGTAACGCATCGGCAATCTTGCCGATCGTCACCCATGATTGCGGACGTATTGAATCAGCATCAAGATCGAACTGAATTTGAACAATCAGTTGGGGTAATTTTCTCAAGACGTCTAAGGCAGGTGAGGGTGTTTGGGTGTTTTCGGTGCCTTCTGCCTGGATGCGTGCTTCAATATCCCGTCGAACGGCGGCTGTATCAATGCCAATGCGTCTGGCTGTTTTGGAATTTGATACNAAGCTCTTCATGACTTGATTATGNGTGAGCGTGTTCTGGGCTTGAGCCCCAACGGTCATTATTGAGAGTACGGTAAACCCCCACACCAGTAAATTTGNTACTTTTTTCATGACGTTTCCTGTAATTTTTGTGCATCTTGCCAATGCGCAATATTCGATCAAAAAAATGGATATATCTGGATTTGTCTATTTTGAAATCGTGTCCAGCCAACCTGCGGCCTGTAGAGCGCTTTTGCATCGACGACTGGCTACACGGAAATTCTCTTTTTGCATGATACAACGGAGCACTCTTGCTCGCCCTGACTTGAAGTTAGAGCATAATCGTGAGGCATCGTTGCGACAGATCCTTGGAGCTTTTTCTTGGGCATCGAAGCGGTTTGCCATATTTGCTCTGAATGCTCCAGTTGCCGCCTGACAATTGGAAGAGGCCTTTCCCGCTAGGCACAAAGCCAGTCGATCGCTTCCGGGTTTGATGCCTTTGCAGAATGTATCCACATCTTTGCCGCAAATTTTCGCCCAGGCGCCAACTGCATCGCCAAAGCTCATTGTCTGAGAAAAACTTAATTGGGATGATGAAAAAATCAGTAGTACACAGGCAATCATAACACTGAAATATTTGGTCATTATGTGGGTACCTTTTAATTGTANAATNTACAGCATTATTACTTGTGTAATCTTGGATTGCAATTGATTATGTTATGTTTCTCTGGGTNAGAAATTTTATTTCATCGGAAATTTGGTTCGTTCAGTATTAAGTAAGAGAAATTTCAGTGAAAAATTGTATCTGTATGATCAAATAATGCAAACTTGATTGAATGCATTTGGAAAATTTCAAAATTAGTATTCTTTTTCAATGCGCAATCGATTATTTCGAGGTTGGGAGTGTTTGAAATCATTAATTCAGTAGAGAAGCATAAGAATCCAGTTTTTTTCCCAGCCCATAATTCACGTAACCGACCAGCGGGTATCATTTAATGCCAATATTTGTGGCCAATATTTGTGATTGATAATGAACAGTAAAATCCCATTGGTCAGTTCTGAAGATTTCATAGCAATCGCAGAGATATTAGAGAGCCTAGAAGGTAACCTGACTGTTGAAAAAGTATTTCGCCGTCAAGGGCTTCCCAGAGATTTGCGCCATCGACCCAGTCTGTGTTATTTGAATATTGAATTGATAAAATTTATCGAGGCTGCTGCCCGACAAAGTGGCCTGGAGTACTTTGGCTTAATCGCTGGATCTATGTATAAATTTTCTGATCTGGGGCTATTTGGAAAATACGTTCTGGAAGCGCCAAACCTAGCTGTAGCGATAACGCGAGCTAAAAGATCCATTTCATATTATGAAAGCGGCTCATCCCTTCAAACTGTAACATCTAACGGAACGACCGTTTTGCGGTACTTCCCTGCAAGTCCGTATGTGATCGGAGCAAGTCACCAGAGCGATGCTGTGATGTTAATGTTGATTGATCTGGTGCGCAATTTTGTTGGCGATGACTGGAGGCCTGAATATGTGGAACTCAACTACAATACCGCAGGGCGGATGCTGGTTTTAGAAGATCATTTTCAGGCTCGGGTAGTTTCTGAACGACAAGCAATTGGAGTTCCGATAGCGAATGAATTATTGTTCAGGTGTAAAAATAGCAAAATTATTGAAACGCCGCCCATTACGATCCATGATTTACATAGATTGCACGCGAACCCGCTGCCAACAGCTGTGTCTGATGTTGTTCTCAATACGATAATTTTACGGCAAGATCATATGCAATCAAATATCGAGTTAATTGCTAATCAACTGAACGTTGGTACTCGCACTTTGCAGCGAAACTTGAACAAAGATGGGCAAACATTTCGTGAGTTGGTGAATACCGCTGTTATAAAACGCGGGAACGAGCTTTTGGCTGATACAGAACTCTCAATTACCGAGATATCTAAACAACTTGGTTATACTGCCAAGCAGAATTTTATTCGTGCATATAAAAACCAAACAAACATGACGCCAAACCAGGCTCGAAAAATGTTTGATAGACAACACCAATCTAGATTTTGATTGCAGTAAACCTTGGCAATAAGAGCGGGCACCAAGCGATCAAAATGGTTCGTCTTTTTTGGGCGAGGCGCCTTCTTCGTTTGTTTCTATTGAGGCTGCGGCTGCGGTTCCTATTGCTTGAATCTGGTCTGGCTTCAATTCAGATTTTTCATCAAGTCCCGGAATTTGTACCAGCACCTCCCTACGGGCAAATTTGATTCCATTTTCTTCAAATACAGATTGCACTCTTGCGTAGATCTCTTTTCTAATCATCCACTGGGCTCCAGGTTTGGTGGAGAATTTTCCTCGAATAATGATCCCGACATCATCGACATCTATCACGCCCTGAAACTTGAACGGCTGGATGAAGTTTTCCGCATGTTCCGGGTTCTTCATCATTTCCTGACCAATTTTTTTAAATAATTTCCGAACTTTATCGAGATCCGTATCGAAAGGTACGGTGAAGCGCAGCTTCAAGATCACATAGTCGCGGCTATTATTGGTTAGTTTGGGGATTTCACCGTATGGAATTACGTGAACTGGTCCATTTGGGTGTCTTAATTGCAGGGACCGAATGGAAATTTTTTGTACGGTTCCCACAAGTCCTTCAATCTCGATGAATTCTCCAACCCGAAACGCATCATCCAAGAGGAAGAACACGCCTGAGACGATATCTTTTACCAATGCTTGGGCACCAAAACCAATTGCCAGGCCAAAAACTCCCGCGCCAGCCAGCAGTGGCGTAATATTCAACCCCAGTTGTGTGAGCCCTAGTAGGACGGTCAATATGATAATTGTTGTTTGTAGTGCCATTCTAACCAGCGGCAACACTGTAGACAGGCGGCTTTTGCCGGCCCCTCCACCTTCTCCAGACATTACCACATCGTCTTGAGGCCCATCTTTCAGGAGTTGTCGGTTGGCCCATAAATTGGTCATTTCCCAAACAAGATAACCAATGGCCACAATATACAAAAATCCACCGCCTCTTTTTGCGACCTCGCCGCCAAAGCCCAATTGAGCTAAATTTTGGTAATCAATACCCCAAATTTTGCCGATGATTACAAACAGCGATGCAAAGAATATCACCCTGCCTATGCGTACGTAGCTGTGTTTTGTTGCNTGATANGCTGCTTCATGAGCTGCATCCTCCTCACTCNGCATCTTTGGAGNAAGCCTACCAATGATGCCGCGTAACATNGTGTCAAAAAAGGGNGTTAGTACGATCAGCATAATTGTAAAAATGCTTGCCCCAGCCCCAATAGTTATTCCGCCTAGGCTTTTCATTACCTGCATAATCAGGAATTGAAAGGAGATGACAATCATAGAAATAATTGGCCACCAGGAGGCTACTCTTTCCAGTCCGGGCGGTAATGGTTTTTCTTCACCTCTGATTATATCGGAAAATCCGTGCCTCGCTCGCCACATTACAAAAAGTAGATAGATATAGATGAATTGGCCAACCCAAAAGCGGAATGGATTTGAGTTGCCAATCTGAAATTGATCGATGTTCAACAGTAAAAATAGAGCAATGGCGACTACGCCGGTTAAAATCAAAAAATTTCTATAAATGTAACGGGCATTCCAATCATCAGTCGATACCAATCGCATGGAGGGGGTGTTCGGGGCTAGCGTGTATTGTAGGAAGATTTTTGCAATCCGGATGATCAAAAGAACATACAGAATGAATGAAGAGGCGATAAAATAGTCTGCGGGATTGCTGATTAATAATTTTGTCAGGATTAATGAAACTATGACAAAAACCGCTAAATATACAGCTTCCAAGGATGTGTGAGTGGCTAATGTGTTTAATGAAACTGGCGCATCAATATCAGAATTAGAGGGGCCGTATTTATCCTTGCTAGTCAAAAATTTTCTAGCAACAAGTTCCGCAATTGCACCCGCGCCGAGCGCTAATATTAATTGCCAAAAAAGCTGAAATTTGCCAGTAGTTAATCGCAGAATTCCTCGGTAGCCGACATCTATGGCAGCCGGTAGGGCGATAATATTTTTCCACATAAAGGAAGAATATCCCTGCCATAGATTTTTAACGGTTTCTCCCAAATCCGCGGATTCTTCGACAAGACCGGTGTTCTTACTGGTTTCGTCTGTTGTTACGATTGCTAGCAGTTTGCTGAGAACAGCAATTTCTTCTTCACTTAGATCGGCGACAAGTTCGGTAATATTTTTTTGGTTTGCCTGTTGGCTCGCAGAGCTGTCGTTTGGATTTTGAGCGCTAGCACTGGTTGGCCCAATTACAACAAACAGCGACATGGCGAACGCAAGCATAATTGAAAGAATAGAAAGTCGCTGTTTGTCGCTCATCTGAATTGACCTCATTATATTATGAAAGAGCCTATGTTGCTCAGTCCAATTGATTGAGTTTGTTCTGCTTTTCAACATGAATCCAATTCCGATATGCAGGTTGGCACGAAATGATACCTGGGTTGTTGTTACTGAATGTCCAAGGCCTATTCCCTATTTGGAATGTTAGATTTGATTGAGAAGCACCTCCTATTGAAATTGGAAAATTAGTATCCGGCCCGAGAGAACAGTCACGAAACCTACCAACATTCGATTTGACACTTTAGACCAATATAAAAANCGTTGAAAGACCATGTGTAANNATGATNTGTAATTTTCCAATGTATTTTTTGAAATATCAAATTATTTATGAGATATATATGGACTTCTTAAGTCGTTGTGATGCTGGTTTTTAATAAAAATATTTTGCATTGTTTAATTTATTCTGATCCAATAAATCTACATGAGAATAATAATCTTGGACAATCTTTAGGCACCTCCATGTAGAGCCATATCAATGAGGAAGTTAAACCCATGAAAATCGTGAAGGTGGCCTGCCTTTTTCGGCTGTGGCCTTACCCNCCAGCNAAATTCAAACCTAATNCATGCCGACAAAAATGACGCCGGTTACAGAAGAAAATAGTGACCGCAAACTGACAATTATCTGNATTGNGAAAAGTACCNTCAAAGAGAAAATGCATAANCGCGATCATTGATGCANNACAGCAATCAATCATCCGAGTTTGTAAAACAGCCAACATATGATCAAATCGGGAGAAAATTTGATGATCAAAAAATCAAAAANACTATTAGCTGCAACCNTAATATTCTCAGTTACNTCNCTCTCTCAAGAGGCTNTCGCCNANCAAGCAACGCCGGGGTTTAACCAAAAAATCCCTGAAGGCATAATGACACCCGGTGAGGTGAAAACCCGGCTTGGAACGCTGAAATTCATGGACGGAATGCCGACCAAAGAGACGTCTAAATTAGTNTATGAAAACCTTGATTTTATGCGTGGTGTNGAGACNTTTTTNAATGGNATNCCCGCGGCATCNGTTGAAGCNATNCGGCTTGGAAANATNGAAATGGGCGTGACGCAAGCACACCAAGNCATCATCATGGACAATTTCATGGATGCTAATCCNTTGTTCCTGACTGGTAATACCGGAACGGNATATATCAGTTCGTTTCTNGANCTTAAGCGGGATGGGCCGACNGTGATGGAAATCCCTGCNGGCATGGGNCCCGGNACNGTGAATGATGCNTATTTCCGTTTTGTCGTCGATATGGGCGGACCNGGNCCNGACAAAGGCAAGGGTGGTAAATACCTGATNTTNCCNCCGGACTATAAGGGTGAGGTGCCTGAAGGATATTTCGTTTCAATGTCCCCAAGTTATGCAAACTGGGTGATCCTGCGCGGCCTGATTAAGGACGGCAAGCCGGATGCGGCAAATAAAATGTTTACGGATGGGTTGAAAATTTACCCATTGTCAAAAATTGATAACCCACCAAAAATGGAGTTTATCAGCGGTTCCAAAAAAGTTTTTAATACCATTCATGCAAATACCTATGAGTTTTATGAAGAGCTTCATGCTGTGATCGATCGGGAACCGGTCAGCTTTATTGATCCTGAATTGCGAGGCCTATTCGCCTCTATTGGCATCATCAAGGGCAAGCCCTTCGCACCGGATGCGCGTATGGAGGCTATCCTTCAAGATGCAATCAAGGTGGGTAACGCCACTGCTCGCGCAATCACCTTTGATACCCGCGATAAGGCCGCCTTCCTGTATGAGGGCAGCCAGTGGAAGACCGCCTTTATCGGCCGAGATTATCGTTGGCTAATTGATGATGGGGTAGGCGGACGCAATCTGGATGCGAGGACTTTGTTCTTTTATCAGGCAACGGTAAATACGCCTGCAATGGCGTTACAAATTCCTGGTGTCGGATCAAACTATGCCTATGCAGAACGTGACAGCAATGGTGATTTTCTGGATGGTGGGAAAAATTACAAGATGACCATTCCAGCTGATGCGCCGGCTAAGAATTTCTGGTCTATCGTTGTCTACGACCCGCAAACCCGGTCGGAACTTCAAACAGATCAACTCTATCCGAGTAAGAACAGCGCTCGCGGTGGATTTGATGCCAACGATGATGGCTCCGTGGATTTGTATTTTGGTCCGAAAGCGCCCGCTGGCAAGGAAGCCAACTGGACACAAACTGTGCCGGACAAAGGCTGGTTTACCCTTCTTCGTGTCTATGGTCCGTTGGAGCCGTGGTTCGATAAAACATGGAAGCCTGGTGAATTTGAACTAGTCAAATAGACGTTATGCTGGGGCGGATATTCCCTCCGCCCCATGCCGCATCGGAAGAAGCTTTCCGTGACAGCGTTGGCATGGCAATGCCAAGGGTATCTCAACGTTGACAGCACGCCATATATTGACGACACCATGATTATTGCTTTCGCCAAAAAAGGGAAATTCGATGGATAACAACACTTCTCAACGGCTTGATTTTGCCAAACTGCTTGTGCGCGATGCCGGGGCGATGGCGCTCGATTTTTTTAACTCGCTGGGCGATCTGGTGGTGGAACAAAAATCGATGCAGGATCTAGTTTCCAACGCTGACCGTGATGTGGAAACTTTCATCCGTGATGCGATGCTAAAATCTTTTCCTGATGATGGCATTGTCGGTGAAGAACATGACCGTGTGGTTGGTACGTCTGGCTATACATGGGTGATTGACCCGATTGATGGCACCGCAAATTTCCTCACCTCTATTCCGGCTTGGTGCGTGGTTATTGCCTGCGTGCATAATGATGAGACCGTCATCGGTGCGATCTTTGTTCCCAATTCTGAAGAGCTGTTTTGGGGCGCAAAGGGTGCCGGTGCATTCCTCAATGATAGCCGTATGAAAATTGCTGAAACGCGCGGGTTGGACGATGGTTCTCTTGGGGTTGGGACCAATGGTCGTACGCCGAAACATATGGTGGTTAATTTCATCGAATTGCTGTTGAGCAAGAATGGTATTTTCTTTCGCAATGCCTCTGGTGCTCTAATGCTTGCCTATGTGGCGGCAGGTCGTTTGATTGGCTATGCGGAGCCTCATATGAATGCGTGCGATTGCGTTGCTGGTCAGTTACTTATTGCGGAAGCAGGCGGCTGCGTTGAACCGCAAAGTGCTGATGACATGCTGGATAATGGCGG
>JAESSK010000045.1 GCA_016764155.1 Rhizobiaceae bacterium | reverse complement strand
GTCGCGTATCCATGAACTCTTTACGGAACTTTATGTGAAGCAGCCTAATGGCCGTTTGGCATTCCATGACCATCACACCATGCCGATTCCGGGCCAAAAAGGTCAGCGCAAAGTTGAAGCGATGATTTCTGATAATGGAGTCGAGACCACCATTGAGGGGTTGGGAACAGGCCCAGTTGACGGGTTCCTTGACGCGCTTTGTAAGCATTTGGGTGTTGAGATTTCGGTGGTGGATTATTCCGAACACACCCTTCGCCCGGGAGCAGATGCTTCAGCGGTTTGCTATATGGAAGTTGAATTGGGCGACAAGAAAACCTTTGGTGTCGGTATCAATAAGAACATTGTTGCTGCCTCGCTTGAAGCGCTTGTTTCGGCGGCTAATCGTCTGATCTAAAATGATAGCGGCACGGTTTCAATNTTGAAACCGTGCCGTTGATTTTTAAGATNTTGCNGAGCGTAGGCTGGCCAAATGNTTGTCCCAGCCAACATCCANAGCCATCAATAATCCCATCGCAGCTTCACCGGCNGCTGCACCAATGCCTTCATGTNCCAGTGANANTTTTGTNCCGCCATGGGCTTCTTCCAATGTCCATGTGACNGTGGTCATCGCGCCGCCCAGAGGCTTGATTGTGAAGGTGTAGACGAGGCGGGATGGTTTATCCATTTCGAGCACTGTGCCCCAGCATTGCTTTGTGATGGAGCCGTCTTCTTCCTTATGAATCAAGGCGTAATCCTGTTTCNCTACCAAATCAGATTCTGCCGGATGGAACCATTGNGCNAGCTTGTCCTTTTCNGTGAGGAAGGCCCANACNGTCTCTCGGGANNCGGCAAANAATACNGATTTNTTGATGATTNCNTCAGTCATTATTGNTTTCCTTTTCAATAGCGCTTTGTAGGGCACCAAGTTTTTCGTCCCAGAATTGGTTGAANTGGNTGAGCCAGTTNGCNGCNGATTTCATGCCCATGGGCTCGAGGTGGTTTATGCGTTCGCGNCCGCTGGTTTGGACGGAAATNAGNTTGCCTTCNTNCANNATGGTGAGNTGCTTTTTGATGGCNCCNCTNGTCATTTCGAANCGNTCGGAAACCTCGCCAATGGTCATATCCGCNGTGCTTANGTGCATGAGAATTTGACGCCGNGTNGGNTCNGCNAGCGCGCGGAATGCACCTTGNTCNGCNCNANTCATTGGCTNATNGGCANNAANTCAAANTTNCNATCCTGATAGAGAAANGTGANGCAATCCACNNTGGANACGCATTTNCTNACATGGGCNAGGCCNGCNGGAATTTTNTAGTANGANCCGGTTGGNAATTCNANTTCGCTNGAAGGANNNGCNCCNACNGCGANNTTGGNGATGGTTCCGCTGACNACNANTCCATACATATTNGCNGTTTTNANATGGGCNGGGCTGATGAGACCTGCNGGTAGTTTNACCATGGCCATATAGGNTTCNNTGAAACGNTCNCCCTGNAACGGNGCNAANCCNACGCCTTCTTTNGTNNTTTCCCAATTTAATTGAGAGGAGGGCATGTTGATGATTTTGCTATCATCTACCGCGTGAGCGCTGGTGACGCATATGCTNGATGAAACCGTGCATATGAAAGCCAAAGTCAATTTNTGNAGTNACATGATATTTCCTTTGTAATACCTTTTGGTATCNCANTANATAACACCAAAAGGTATTNTGTCAAGCGNCGATATNNTNCANTTAGGAAATGATCTCNCTTGAGGCGCNTGTTTCGGGGGGNTAATCGTCTGATNTAGATTTTNACGGCGNGGTTTTTANGGTGAAACTGCNCCGCCTTTGNATCCCGCCTTACATTTAGCCAATTTTGTTGATTAATTCGGCTGATGACAACGGGGTTTTTAGATGTCCGATTTCGAAAAAGACGCAGCAGGTTTTAAGCAGCAGGTTCTTGACCTCGCCAAAGCNATGGAGCGTGTCAAAACCACGCTTGCAGAACGTGACGACGAGGGTATCGACCGGAAACGGGCGGTGCATACGAGGCTGGAATTATTGGCCAAAGATTTGCGACCGGTATTTAACGCCCTGCCAAAAAACTCTGATCAATTTGAATTTGCTCTCACCAATGGCGATCGTGCGCGGCTTTGGATTGATATGACCTCTTTTGTNCGCATGGGGCGGGATGGTCGGGTCTATCAATTCGTCAAGGATACGCGCCTTGGTCGCACTATTCTTGCCCATAGCCCGGACAAGGTTAAAATTGGTGAAGCGGTTACCGACTATGTGGCCGAACGGGTTTTGGAGCGGGAACGGGCCATTGAAGGNGACTGGATTGCCATGAAAAGGCANCCAATAAATGAANCGGAANCNCAAGTNACCAAGCCCATAAAACAGCGCTCCGCTACTAGGGCTAGTCTNTGGTTCTTATTGGGNATTTTAGGTGGTGCTGTGGCGATGGTTCTTTGGGCCTGGTTTGCCAATGCACCGGCATTTTAGAGTACTGTTTCACGCACAATTTATCCCAAAACTGGTTCCCACTTTTTGGATTGTGCTCTAGCCGTGTAACTGCTGCTCGTTCATTAATTCAACAAAGCCCGTGCTGGATATTTCCGCACTGCCATATTGTTGAAGATGGCACTTCCATGAACCGGGCCTTCCATCAATTGNGATGAGGTTATAGCGGCCTGCGGGTTTTTCTCCGCCGGGAATTTGCCCTGCGGCTGATACCCCGATCACNGGCACTTTCATCTTGTGGTCTTCCATCCAGTAAAGGNTNTTTANATGGGTGTGNCCNTGCANNATCAANTCNGCGCCTGCGTGCTGAATGCAGCTACAAAACAGCTCCGAGCCAATCAGGCGTTTATAGTTCTTGGTTTCGTTTTCGATCGGCAGGTGATGGATCAGGACGATGCGGAACTGGTCTTTTTCTTCTTTTAATATCCGCGCCAGCCTTTCGGCTTGTTCTGTTCTGAAATATCCTGTGGCTTGAAANGGCAAGGTTGCCTCAGCCGAATTACAACTGATAATCGAGATATTCTCCCGGCGATGAACGAGCGGAAAATCATCTTCTATGGGCGGGGTCATGCTATCAGAAACAAAAGGTGCCCAGCGGTTCAAAGCCTTTTTCAGGCTGCCCGGCACATAGGCATCATGGTTGCCCGCGATGGTGGTCAGCATGTGCCTGCCACCCAGTTTTACCGATAGATTTTCCAGCCATTGGCCTGCGCGCTCAATCTCGGCATTCGTTGCCAGATTGACCAGATCGCCGGTGATGCTCACGTGATCAGGCTGTTGATCGATCATATGGGAAACCAGTGCGCTTAGATATTCCGGNCTTTGNGCGGCNGCNCGGTTGATTTTCCAGTTCACATAGCCGGTAATCCGCTTTGACATCAACTCGAACAAAGTTGGTCTTGGCAGCGGNGCCAAGTGGATGTCGGAAATGTGAGCAATTCGAAACATTACTTGCGCTTATCATTAATGATGGGCGACCCACAAGCAAAAAACTGGTAGAGTTAGGGATGATAATTCCCAAACTGATTCAGCGNCTGTTACATTTCTACTGGCGTTTCTCCCGTCCAATGACGCTTGGGGTTCGTGGGCTGGTGGTNGACGAGGAACAACGAATTTTGNTGGTNCGTCATACATATGTGGCCGGTTGGTTTCTGCCGGGGGGNGGGGTNGAAACAGGCGAAACGATGGAACAGGCNCTGGCAAAGGANCTTCGCGAGGAAGCNAATTTGTTTCTNGAAAATACGCCTGTGCTGATCGGGGTCTATCGTAATGCCAANGCTTCCATGCGNGACCATGTGATGCTTTATCATGTGAAGGATTGGCGGCAACCGGCAATGCCNGAACCNAATAGCGAGATTGCAGAATGCCGCTGGTTCGCGCTCGACGAANTGCCNGANGANACNACNNCNGGCACNTTGCGCCGTATNGATGAAGTGCTGAACGGTAAATTGCAGGATGCCTATTGGTAANANAAGCGAGATTGTAATGAGTGAAGATGGANCGCCGCCGAAATCGGGCTGGGCNAAATTGTGCTGTGAATTGTTGGTTGANGATTTTGANGCAGCAAGAGCNTTCTGGGTGGATGTNTTGGGCTTTGCCATTGCNTATCAGNGGCCGGAACAGGGTTTTGCCTATCTGGAAAGNCCNGAAGGGGCACAAATTATGATTTGNCANCGGTCNGGTCAATGGGAAACCGGTGAGATGNNAGCGCCATTTGGGCGCGGNGTGATGTTTCAAATTAATNTCGAAAGCATTGANCCTGTTGTGGAAAAACTCTCNGCACTNAACTGGCCNATTAACAAAGGNCCNTACGAGGTTTGGCGGCGCTACGGCGACCGGGAAGGGGGGCGNCACGAGATTGTGTTGCAAGACCCNGANGGNTATNTGGTNATGCTTGCNGCTGATTTAGGTGANCGGCCACTATCGGAAAATTAGAAAAATTCTGGACAGGGAAAAATCCCTGTGATAGTTGAANNTTTCCTGAGAGATATGGATAANACGATGATCTTGAATGCAAAACTGCGACGACGAATTGGCTTGCGCGATACCCGCGCGACCTTCGACGCGTTGCCGTTTGGCTGACTTTTTCAGCATCTGGTGGATGCAGAATATTTTTTTACACCGGATACTGACACAATGAACTCTCAACAATTTTCTATTCAATCTGAAACTCCTTCGCAATTTGATGCCATTGAGCAATTAGCTGCNGATGCNTTTGGNCCCGGCCGGTTTGCCAAATCTGCGTTTCGCCTGCGTGAGGGCGTGCCGCATGAAGCCGATTTGTCGTTCGTGGCGATGGAAGGCGATGAGATCGTTGGTTCCGTGCGCCAGACCCGTATCCAAATTGACGGCAAAGATGCACTGGTTTTGGGGCCGCTGGTGGTTGCATCCGGTGTTATGAATAATGGTATCGGTGCAGCGCTGATGGAGCGTTCCATGACCGCGGCAAAAGAAGGTCCGTATCATCTGGTGATTCTTGTGGGGGACGAGACTTATTATGCCAAGTTTGGTTTTAAAAAAGTTCCCTACGGCCAAATAAAATTGCCCGGTCCGGCGGACCCCGCGCGGATTTTATGTTGCGAATTGGTGCCTGATTGTTTGGCAGAATATCACGGGACGGCTGAGCAGTTTATTCAGCGCTAAAGCAAGCCCAGATCTTTTATTTTTGGCAAATAGGTGCGGCTAACCGGGAAGATATCACCCTTGATGGTCTCCACCTGAACTTTGCTGTTCCGTCGAAAGACCGACTTTATTCCTGCAAGTGCTACCCAGTGCGAACGGTGAATTTGTAGGCCGTCTACGCCATCACAATCGTCGATTGCATCGGTTAAACGGAAATGCACAAGTCCGGTACCATTGCTGGTGGTTACTTCCACATAGTGATCCTGCACCGACAGGGAAATCAGGTTCCCGCGTAAATTCAAAGGTAGGCGGGAGACAATTTTTGGAGTTGCGGGCATGGTCGGTATTTGTTTTTGCGTGCCGCTTTTTACCAGTGTGATGACCGCCGAAAGGGTGATGGAAATCATCACGCAGTAAATCAGCAAGCTGCTTGAAGTGAGCCAGTGTCCACCGCCATTGCCGTCATTACTACCGAATGTAACGAGATTGATGATTATGACCACAGGCCAAACGGCGAGGCCAGCAGCGCAGCCAGAGGCGAGAATATGCCAGACAATATTTTCTGTGCGAAATGTGATCATCCGTAGGGCATAGCCGCCTGCCAGCCATCCGGCCAAATAGGTAAGCGTACAAATTGCGGTCCAGTAGACCAGCCGCGGCAACAGTTCGAGTAACTCAAAAGTTTGAAATGGTCCTGACATTCCAAGGACTAAGGACACCAACCCCAAAACGGCCAAGGGGCGGGGTGCGGTGAGATTTTCGCGCATTTCGNGTAACGTCAAATGCAGTATNTTGTTATTCACGAAAACTTCCCGTCATTGGCGTAAACNTCATTGCCANAATAAATACGANAAAACTAACTTATTGCAATTCTCNAAACTTACCAATTGCNAACAGGNAAATTGCATGTCTNTTGAACCTCTATTCAATGCCGGTATTGCTATTCAGATACATGTGGTGGCGGCTACACTTTCATTTTTTCTTGGCCCATTTATTCTGTTTAAGAAAAAAGGTGATGCCCGACATAAAATATTAGGTCGTCTGTGGGCTTTTACAATGGCGGTGACGATTGCCAGTTCNTTTTTCATTTTNGGCATTCGCACGTTCGGTCTNTTTGGTCCTATCCATATCATCTCGGTTCTTGCNAGTTTTAGTTTGGTGCGNGCGATACATTTTGCCCGTATCGGTAATATTGTGGCTCATCAAAAAAACATGCGGGGATTGTATTTTGGCGCCTTAATTGTTGCCGGGCTTTTCACGTTTTTACCGAACAGGATTATGAGTGAGGTGTTTTTTAATGGCCATGAACTTTCAGGTTTTCTGATTGTTATGGCGGGCGTGGTTATTTCATATGTTGCTTTGGGTTTAGCCAAGCGACGGGGTTGGATTAGAACTGATGTTCTCTAACGACCTTCACGCAGCCACATGCCTGTAAGTGCGAATAGCAATAGAGCGAGGCCGAGCAAGCCTGAGAATAGGGGGATACGGTCTATCCCTTTTAGCACGCTGGCGTTTGTATTGTTGAGGCCAATCCAGCCTTTGCCTGATGCATTGGCATCGGTGCGAACGGGGAGTATCCTTGGGGCGGAACCTTCTGGTGCCCGTCGTGCAGAACCACCCAGTTCTTTCAGCATTGGCGCTAGCAGTTTTGTTGTTGTGATGACTGAGGAGAACTCGCGTGGATTTGCCGGGCCGACCTGTGCAAGGGCAGTGAATTCTCCGCTTGCTGCCTGGTAAAGGCCGATGTCATCAACCTCTAATTCACCGCTCCAAATACCGGGTTTTGTCTCGGTCAGAGCGATTGTGATTTCGTCGCCGGTGGGGCTTTTTAGCACTATGTCATCGGGCTTTTTGCTCAGGGTTTGGCGTTGTAGGAAAATTGTTTTGCCAGTGGCATTTGCAGTAAGGCGTTCTTCGTCGAGTTCAGGTTCTTTCATCAACCAGTGGGCAATGCGGCGCAGCAATTGCACATAGGGGCCACCGCCTTCAAAACCTCTGGCCCAGAGCCAGACGTGGTCGGACAGGAATAAGGCCACGCGACCCTCGCCAGCGCGATTGAGCATAAGCAGCGGGTTTTGATCCTCGTCAACCATCACCGTTTGGCCCTCTTGTTCCACAACGCCGATGGTTCGGAACCAGCGGCTCCATTTCGGATCTTTTTCGTTCCAGCCATCAAGGCCTCTGGTGACCGGATGTTTGGTGCCGAATTCATGCAACCGAGGTTTGAACGGTACTTCCAATATCTGGCCGTTGGCGAGACCGGGAAGGACGCTGTTTAAGGGAGTGTTTCCGATGCTGCCCTGAAGGGCGTATTCCGGTCCGGCTGCCACCATGATGGCACCGCCATCGCGGACATAGCGGGCGATGTTTTCAAAATACAATAAGGGCAATACGCCGCGTCGTTGATAGCGGTCGAAGATGATCAGGTCGAATTCATCGATTTTCTGGACGAATAGTTCGCGCGTTGGAAACGCGATCAGCGATAGCTGGGAAATCGGAGTGCCATCCTGTTTTTCAGGTGGGCGTAAAATGGTGAAGTGAACCAAATCAACCGAACCATCAGATTTTAGCAGATTGCGCCATGTGCGCTCGCCTGCGTGAGGCTCGCCGGAGACCAGCAGGACACGAAGATTTTCGCGAATGCCGTTGATTGTGGTGAAGGCGCGGTTGTTGACCGGGGTGATTTCGCCCTCATCGGCTTCGACCGATAATTCGATGATGTTCTTGCCGCCATGGGGAACACCGAAGAAGAAATTGCCATCTTCGCCGGGAGTGATTTGTTCGATGGCCATAATTTTTCCGTCGAACTTGATGATGATTTCAAGGGGCCTATCGGCGTTCTCAAAACCCGATTGTTCAACCCGGTATATGATCTCCTGACTTTCGCCGACAACACCGAAGCGCGGTGCATTCAGGATAACCAAACGGCGATCTTTCTCGTTTGCCTTGCCCGTTATCAGGGCGTGCACCGGGGCATTGAACCCCACATCGGCGGCACGTTCGGGGATATCATGCACCTGCCC
>JAESSK010000044.1 GCA_016764155.1 Rhizobiaceae bacterium | reverse complement strand
TGGCGCATGTTGAAGCGGCTGAGTGCTGAAACATGGGCGGTGGAGCTGTTTGACATGCTTTATCTTGAGGAAGAAACGCAGGGCAGATTATTGCTACCGCGCTGCTGGTGCATATATTTTCCTCGCGTAATTTTGCTGTGGGGACGACATTTTCTAAAACAGAAATTATCCAAACTGCGGTTTTCGGCATGATTGTTCTTGGCGAAACCGTGAGCATTGGGGCGGTTGTTGCGATTGTAATCAGCCTTGTCGGGGTTGTTATGATCGCGGTGACGCGGGTGACACTGAATGCACGTGATCTTCTTCGTCAATGTCTGGAACCAACGGCTCTAATTGGCATCGCATCCGGCGGGTTTTTCGGACTGTCGGCGGTGAGTTATCGTGCCGCTTCGCTGTCTTTGGGAAGTGGGGAATTTTTCACACGTGCCGCGCTCACTTTGGCTTTTGCAACGGTTTTTCAAACCATTGTCATGTCGATCTATATGCGTTGGCGTGAACCGGGACAGCTCACAGCGGTATTTAAATCATGGCGTGTTTCTGCCGTGGTCGGGGTGGTTGGCTTGTTGGGATCGATTGGCTGGGTGACCGCAATGACGCTGGAAAATGCAGCCTATGTGCGGGCATTGGGGCAGGTGGAATTGTTGTTCACCTTCACCGTATCCTATTTTGTATTTAAGGAAAAAATATCGCGCACTGAGGTGATCGGGATATTGATCGTAACGGCTGGTATTTTACTGCTGCTGATGTTGCGATAACTATCCGGTCAGCTTTTCGCCTTCGACGCCTTCGTCCAAACCATATTCTTTCAGTTTGCGATAAAGGGTGGATCGGCCAATGCCTAAATGGCGTGAAATTTTAGACATTTTACCGTCATAAAGTTCCAACGCGAAACGGATCACATCGCGCTCTATGTCGGCCAGATCGCGGATTTCTCCGGTTTCATTTATGAGGGGCAGGCTGTCCTTTGGAGACGGTATTTCAACTCTTGCAGGGGCCGCTGGTGTCTCTGCCATTTTTGGTGCAGGCATTTCTGCCAACTTCTCGGGCTTGGGTTCGAATTCCTCAAGCTGGGCAAGAATTTGCGGGAATTCGTCGAGCGAGAGTGCATCAGTTTCGCACAATACCACGGCGCGGAAAATGGCGTTTTCNAATTGTCTGATATTGCCCGGCCAATCGTAAGCGGTTAGCAATTCGACTGCNTGANGCGTGATTGATTTGATGTCCTCGCGGTTTTCCAATNCCGTAATTTTCCTGGTGAAATGGCGGGCGAGTTCTGGAATATCCTCACGGCGTTCGCGCAAAGGCGGGACATGAATTGGAAACACGTTCAGACGGTAAAACAAATCCTCGCGGAANTTGCCGGCATTCACTTCCTCGGCAAGGTTACGGTTGGTGGCCGAGATCAANCGNATATCNACCTTNACGGATTTGCGTGNNCCNACCGGATCGATCTCGCCTTCCTGAATGGCACGCANTAATTTGACCTGCACATCAAGGGGTAATTCGCCGACCTCGTCGAGGANTAACGTGCCGCCATCGGCCTCGCGGAATTTACCGATTTGTTTTTCGCTNGCACCGGTAAAGGCACCTTTTTCGTGACCNAANAGNATGCTTTCGACCAGGTTTTCCGGTAATGCACCGCAGTTTACGGTGACAAAATTATTGGAACTTCTGGCGCTGGTGCCCTGAATGGCGCGAGCGATCAGTTCTTTACCAACACCGGATTCGCCTTCAATTAGCACGGGAATGTTTGAACCGGCAGATTTCTCGCCGAACAATTTGACGCGGTCCATGTTGGGGCTTGCGGAAATGATATCATCAAATGTCATCGCGCCGGTTTTGGTTTTGGCGACCCGTTTATGCTCCACCTGCGATGCGCCGACTTTCAGAGCATTGGAGATTGCGATCTTCACGCGCTCCGGTGCAATCGGTTTTACCACGAAATCAAAGGCACCGGCCCGCATGGCGTCAACTGCGGTTTCAATGCCGCCTTGCGCCGTTTGCACGATTGCCGGAATTGAAATTTGTTTTTCGCTCATGGCGGCAAGTACTGCCATGCCGTTTACTTCNGGCATGACGAGNTCNAGGAAAATCAGGGANATNGANGCNGCNTTNTTNCCGGATAAAAGNTCGATTGCNTCGGCNCCACCTTCTGCAACCAAGGTTGTATGACCCATTTTTTCGATCATGCCGCTTAACAANCGGCGTTGTACCGGATCATCATCAACGATTAAAATGCAATCTGCCATTTGTCCCACAGCCTTGAAAATATTTATCTTTTTGCTGTCTAACNTTACAGGACAGCCCAATTCCTTNGCACTCTAACAAAATAGGTTGAATACGTGCTTAAGCGGCGAGGTGAACAAAACCTTTACGAAGGTGCCACAAAAAGGCATTAGGAGGGTCGGGGCGAATTTAGGGAAAAGGAAAATTCACAATGGCTAAGCTTTCCACCAATACCGAATTTGGTGAACTGCCCGAATGGAATTTGGCAGACCTTTATGCCAGTGCGGATTGCGCTGAATATCGGGATGATATGGCGCTTTGCCAAAAGGAGGCGGATGCTTTTCAGGGTAAGTATTCGGCAAAGCTTGCTGATTTGGTTGCAAATAATCCGGATGAATTTGCTGCGGCAATGCGTGAATATGANGCCATTGAAGAGCGCATGGGGCGTATCATGTCCTTTGCNGGGCTCTATTATAACGGTAATACGACTGACGCTGAGCGGGGAAAATTTTATGGNGATGCGCAGGAAAAAATTACCAATGCCAGTTCGCCGCTATNGTTTTTTACNCTTGAGATAAACCGNCTCGATGACGGGGCGTTNGATGCAGCGATGAAACAATCANCAGCGCTTAATCATTATCGGCCTTGGCTTGAAGATTTGCGCAAGGATAAACCTTACCAGCTTGAAGATCGTGTTGAGCAATTGTTCCACGAAAAATCGGTAACCGGACGTTCNGCGTGGAACCGGTTGTTCGANAATAAAATGGCTTCTGCACAGTTTAATATTGGCGGCAAAGACTTAGGCGTCGAAAGTGCTTTGACCCTGTTGCAGGATACCAATCGNGATACCCGCGCTGAAGCTGCTNNNGAAATNGGNCGGGTGCTGAAAGAGGGNGANCAGACTTATACGCTGATCACCAACACNTTGGCTAAAGATAAGGAAATCTCAGATCGTTGGCGCGGNTTTGAAGANGTAGCCGATAGCCGNCACTTGGCAAANCGGGTNGAGCGCGAAGTGGTAGACGCGCTGGTTTCAGCCGTACAACAATCTTTTCCACGGCTTTCTCATCGTTACTATAAAATGAAAGCTAAATGGCTTGGGCTGGAGACGATGGAGCATTGGGATCGCAATGCGCCGTTACCCAAATCTGGCGAGAAGGTTTTTCAGTGGCATGAAGCGCGCGATATCGTGCTAACCGCCTATGATGGGTTTGCGCCTGAAATGGCAAATATCGCCAGAAGGTTTTTTGATGAAAACTGGATTGATGCGCCGACACGGCCTGGTAAATCTCCCGGTGCTTTCGCCCATCCAACGGTGCCAAGCGTCCATCCATACGTGATGTTGAATTATCTCGGCAAGCCGCGCGATGTGATGACGCTGGCCCATGAACTTGGTCACGGAGTGCATCAGGTATTGGCCGGTGAACAGGGTGCGTTGATGTCACAAACGCCGCTCACGCTTGCGGAAACTGCCAGTGTCTTTGGAGAAATGCTGACCTTCCGCTCGCTACTTGATGCCAGTGACAGCAAAGAAAGCCGTAAGGCGCTGTTGGCGCAAAAGGTTGANGATATGCTCAACACGGTGGTGCGCCAGATTGCGTTTTATCTGTTTGAGCGCAAAATCCATCTGGCGCGTCGCGAAGGGGAACTGACTGCCGATAAGATTGGCGACATCTGGCTGGAAGTGCAGGCGGAAAGCCTTGGTGATGTTTTCACATTCAATGATAATTACCGTTCGTACTGGAGCTATATTCCCCATTTCATCCATTCGCCGTTTTATGTTTATGCCTATGCGTTTGGTGATTGTCTGGTGAATTCGCTTTACGCGGTTTATGAAAATTCTGCCGATGGATTTCAGGAGAAATATTTTGAAATGCTGAAGGCTGGTGGCACAAAACATCACAGCGAATTGCTGGCGCCCTTTGGGTTGGATGCTTCTGATCCACAGTTTTGGTTCAAGGGCTTGAGCATGATTGAAGGGCTGATTGAAGAACTTGATGCACTGGATAATTAGCCAAGATAATTATAGGCACCAATTTCGCCACCTTTCTACGCTTATTGACAAATCTGGCGCTGGCTGCATTTGTTAAAATGCGACGGACGAGTAAACAGGAGTGAGTTATGAGGAATTTCAGTATAAAGCCCAATTTGGTGCGGTGTGTGGTAGCGATTGGTCTGGTTTTGCCGGTGGCTGCTTGCTCTACTGCGCCGGAACCAGCGAACGCGCCAATTGCTAACGGATCGTGGGCCTCATCTGATGGTATTTACCGGGCTGAATTTGCCAATGGGACGTTTCGTTCTGTTTCCAACGATACGGGTGAAGTTCTCTCTCAAGGAAATTATACGGTGAATTCAGAGACTTCATTGCAAATTTCCTGGCGTGGAAATGTTTCCGGAAAGTTCAATTCTGCCAATTGCACCAAGCCTGATGTGAACACTATGAGTTGCGTGGATGAAAGCGGCAAAAGCTTCAGTCTGCGTCGGGCTGGCTGACCTCTTTCGCATGTCCCCTTTGCAAGCTCCCTAAGGCAACAAACTCCATGAGACAATAAGTACCGGTCGATTGTGGTTTGGGTTATTGTTATCAACGGGACAATTGTGTAGATCATAGAAACGAATCCACGATCTAAGCAATTCCAATTGGGAAAAATCAAATGGCTAAAAAAGCAAAATCAAGCGCACCAGCTAACGCAATGGATTATCCTGAACACGAAAAGACATACAATGCTTTCGTTGGATTGATGAAATGGGGCACTGTGGGTTGCGTGGCTTTGATGATTGCCATGACGTTCGGATTTTTTGCCGGCGGCGGTCTTTTCGGCGGCACATTGCTGCTGATTATCTTGTTGATTATCAGTTATTTCGCTATTTAACTTCCGATTGTTCCAAACGCCATTCATGGCATTTGGTAAACTGTTGATTGTGTTTGCCATGGCCTGAATTATTCGTCTAAAGTATGAGGACGAATTTTTATTACGAGGAGCCATGTGCATGAAATTGCATATCCCCAAAGAAATTGATGTTATTGAAAACCGGGTTTCAGCTTCGCCTGAAACGGTAAAGAAATTGCGCGCGCTTGGATTTACGGTAAGCGTTGAAAAAGCTGCAGGTGTAGGTGCCCGTATTTCGGACAAAGCATTTACCGATGCCGGTGCAACAATCGCCACTGCAAAAAGTGTTGGCGAGGCTGACGTTATTTTGAAAGTGCGTCGCCCGGAGCCCAAAGAAGCTGCCAAATACAAAAAAGATGCTCTGGTTCTTGCCAGCATGGATCCGTTTGGCAATGAAAAAGATATTGCTGCACTCGCCAAAGCTGGCGTCAGTGCCTTTGCAATGGAATTCATGCCGCGTATTTCGCGGGCGCAGGTGATGGATGTTTTATCCTCGCAGGCAAACCTTGCAGGATANCAGTCGGTGATTGATGCAGCTGAGGTTTATGACCGTGCGATCCCTATGATGATGACGGCGGCTGGAACTGTNCCCGCGGCAAAAGTCTTTGTGATGGGTGCNGGTGTTGCTGGCCTTCAGGCAATTGCGACAGCGCGTCGNCTTGGNGCAATCGTTACNGCAACGGATGTGCGTCCTGCTTCNAANGAACAGGTNGAATCNNTGGGNGCNAAATTTGTNGCNGTTGAAGATGANGANTTCAAACAGGCCGAAACTGCTGCCGGTTATGCCAAGGAAATGTCTAAAGAGTATCAGGCCAAACAGGCGGAACTCGTGGCAAATCATATTGCCAAGCAGGATATCGTCATCACGACCGCATTGATCCCCGGGCGTCCTGCGCCAAAGCTGGTTTCAAAGAAAATGCTGGCGCAGATGAATGATGGTTCGGTGCTGGTTGATCTGGCGATAGAGCGCGGCGGTAATGTGGAAGGTGCGGTCGCGGGCAAGATTGCCAAGGTAGGCAATGTCTCGATTGTCGGGTATTTGAATATGGCCGGGCGCATCGCTGCATCGGCTTCGCTTTTATATGCGAAAAATTTGTATTCTTTCCTTGAGACCATGGTCGATAAGGAAACGGGCAAACTGAAAGTGGATTGGGATGATGAATTGATTTCCGCCACCCTTTTAACCAAGGGCGGCAAGATCGTTCATCCGGCATTCGCACCGAAAAAGGCTGCTCCGGCTGCCAAGAGTGCTGCACCGAAAAAAGCTGCACCTCGCAAAAAAGCCCCCAAAAAAACGGGAGAAGCTAAATGAGTGATAATACATCAAATGCCGCAAAAACACTGGCCGAACAGGCTCGTGAGATGGCTGATCAGGCCGCGATTTTGGCGGAAAAAGCCGGTGCAATGGTTGCTAATAGCGGCGCAGGTGATGTTGCCGTGGCGGGTGGTATCAGCCCGTTTGTTTTTCAACTGGCGATTTTTATCCTAACCATTGTTGTTGGCTATTATGTGGTTTGGTCGGTGACACCGGCTTTGCACACGCCTTTGATGGCGGTAACCAATGCGATCTCCTCGGTGATTGTGGTGGGTGCATTACTTTCTGTTGGTATTCAGGCTGCGGGATTTGCCGCCACGACCTTCGGTTTTATTGCTCTGGTTTTAGCATCGGTGAATATTTTTGGCGGGTTCCTTGTGACCCAACGCATGCTTGCCATGTATAAGAAAAAAGAGCGCTAGGGGGCGGACATGCAAAACTTAACAGCACTGCTTTATCTGGTTTCCGGTGTCATGTTCATCATGGCATTGCGCGGCCTTTCACATCCAACCACCAGCCGTCAGGGTAATATCTATGGTATGGCGGGTATGGCAATTGCGATTGTCACCACTTTGATTTTGGCCGCACCTTCTTTTGGTGGCTGGGCTCTAATCGTGCTCGGATTGGCAATCGGTGGCGGTATTGGCGCTTATCTGGCAAAAACTATTGCCATGAC